>DAOTWP010000224.1:0-32515 GCA_034435675.1 Anaerolineae bacterium | reverse complement strand
GGTGGGGGGCTAATTCCTGGCGGACAGGGCGCGCAGGTATTCCGCCGGGGTCTTGCCGATGATGCTCTTAAAATCCTTGATGAAGTGCGCCTGATCGAAATAGCCCAGGCTGACTGCCAGTGCTGACCAGTCAAGTTCGCCGCTGCGTGCCACCTGTTCCGCCGCCTCTTGCAGCCGGTAGCTCTGGATCACGCGCTTGGGGCTGACGCCGACATACTGCCGGAACAGACGCTGCATGCTGCGTTTGCTCAGTCCAAAATGCGGCAGCACATCTTTGACCTGCGTGATGTCCGGGTTGGCAATGATACAGTCCACGATGGCATTAATCAGGTCAACGGTGGAGTCTGGCGGCGGCAGAAAACGCAGCAGGAATTGGTCAACATATGCCACCTGCGCCGCATCGTCCAGCGCAAACAGCGCCGCGTCTACGGCGGCAGGGTCAACATCAAACACCGCGTCAAGGCTGATGCTGCGGTCCGTCAGGGCAGACACAGGCGACTTAAGAAACGGGTAGAAGCCGCCGGGTTTGAACTTGACGCCGAAGACCTGCCCCACGCCTTCCAGATGGCGCGTGAAAATGCCCGTATCCACGCCCCATACGCGCGAATTATCACGCTCAAAGACCAGATTGACACAGGGATAGGGCAGGGTGTTCTGCACATGCGGGGGCTGATCGCGCAAATCCCAGTGAATCAGCCAGTAGCGGAAGACAAAAGGACTTAATGCGGGCGCGGGGGCATAGCGCGTCAAATGGAATTTTTCGACTGCTTTGCCGGGATACAGAATGGCACGCGAGTTCTGGTCCATCGGGGCTAACATACAGAGCAACCTCGGTTATTGTTCTGCCGGAAACATGTTCATGGTAGCACAGAATTTCGCTTTTGGCGCGTATTTACAATACACGCTGTTCCCCCGCCTGCTATAGTGAACAATGTCAATTTTAACGTTCATGATGGAGGACGGCACAGATGAACACAGCAGTTCAGGCATGGTTTTCGGTGCAGGGCTGGGACGAAAACACCTGGGAGGGCAAACCACAGCAGGAGGTCAGCGGGGCAAAAAACACGCAGGCGAACGTGAAGTACAGCTACAGCGGCGAAATCAGCGGCGAGAGCGTCGTGCGTTACCTGATGTGTTATGTCGAAGAAGGCGAGCACGGCAGCTTTGTGGCGCTGGAACACTTCACCGGCAGCATCGGCGGCAAACAGGGGACGTTCACCTTCCAGCACACCGGTACATTTGAGAAGGACGGTGTTAAGGCGACACTGGTCATTGTGCCCGGCTCGGGGACGGGCGAACTGGCGGGGCTGCGCGGCACGGGCAGCGTAGACCTCACCGGACATCAGGAGCGCTACCCGCTGCATCTGGACTATGCTTTCGCCGGATAGCGCCGCCGCACGGGAAAACAGAAAGGAGCCGACAATGGCGGACGTGCCAATCGTGTTGTTTGAGTCGCAGGCGGCATGGCGCGCATGGCTGGAAGCGCACCATAACAAGACGCCAGAGGGCTTGTGGCTGAAACTGGCAAAGAAGGATTCCGGGCATGTTTCGGTGTCCTATGCCGAAGCGCTGGATGAAGCGCTGTGCTTTGGCTGGATTGACGGGCAGAAGAATAAGTTTGACGACCAGTTCTGGCTGCAAAAGTTTACGCCGCGCCGCCGCAGCAGCCCCTGGTCACGCATCAACCGCGACAAAGCGCTGACGCTGATTGAGCAGGGCAGAATGCAGCCTGCGGGGATGGCAGAGGTCGAACGCGCGCAGGCGGATGGACGCTGGGAGGCTGCCTATGCGGGACAGCGCACCATCACCGTGCCGGAAGATTTGCAGGCGGCGCTGGCACAGAATCCACAGGCGCAGACGTTCTTTGAGCAGCTCAACAGCGCTAACCGCTATGCGATTCTGTTTCACATCACCACCGCGCGCAAACCGGAAACACGCCAGAAGCGCATCACGGAGTGGGTCGAGAAGCTGGTCGCCGGGCAAAAACCTCACAATTGATCCGGCGAGAAGACGCTGGACAGCAGGGCACACCGGGTAGTGTGCCCGTTTGCCTGCTGCTGAAATTCCCCTTGCAAAAAGCGAACCCATGTTCTAAAATAGCACTTAAATCAAGCGCATTACAATACGCTTTGAAGGCATAACAATCCGTTAGCTCTCAATGCAATTTTGACCGCTGGCAGGGTAGTCTAAACACAGGCGCTACTCGCTGCTTGGATTTTGCTCTGGATAGGTGCGGCATATGGCAGTTCGTACCCGACGCAGAAATACCCCTGCGCCGCCGGATACCCGGCTGCGGCGCTTTGTGCAGGCGCACTTCCCATCTGTGCTGATGCTGGCGGTTGCCGGGGTGATTATGCTGCCCTACGTGCTGCCCCCGGCAGTCAGTGGGGTGCTGCATGTGGCGGGCAGTGTGGTCAGCAGCATTCCCGCGTTGATCGGCAGCCTGTTTGACGATGGCAGCAGCATTGCCCCGCTGTTCACCCGCGAGATTGATTACTGGGAAAACGACATCGCCCGCTGGGCGCGGGAATATGCCCTTGACCCCAATCTGCTGGCAACGGTGATGCAGATTGAGTCCTGTGGGCATCCGACGATCAGCAGTTACGCCGGGGCGCAGGGCTTGTTTCAGGTGATGCCGTTTCATTTCGCCAGCACAGAAAACCAGCTTGACCCTAACACCAACGCTATGCGCGGCGCCAGCGTTTTGCAGCAGTGCAGCGTTTTTGCGGATAACGATGTGGGGCTGACGCTGGCGTGTTACAACGGGGGACCGTCTGTGGTGCAGCGCAGCTATGACACCTGGGTTGCGCAGACCCAGCGCTATTACGTGTGGGGCACCGGCATTTACCACGACGCGGTGGGCAACAGCAGCAGCAGCGACACGCTCAACCGCTGGCTGGCGGCAGGGGGCGCGCAGTTGTGCAGCATGGCGGCGGCTGTACTGGGCATGCAGTAACCCGGCAAACAAAAAGGGGCATACCAGCCGGTATGCCCCTCAGGGATTTTACATGCGGCGGGTCAACCGCAGCAGCTTATGACGAGCCAGCCGGGGGCTGCACGCGAATGCCCGGTCCCATCGTCGAAGTGATGGTCAGGCGCTTGAGATACACGCCCTTTACGCCGCTGGGCTTCACACGGATCACTGCTTCTACCACCGCCTGCGCATTTTCGTGCAGTTTCGCGGCTTCAAAGCTCGCCTTGCCCACCGGAACATGCAGATTGCCGGTCTTGTCGTTGCGGAATTCCACACGCCCGGCTTTCAGTTCTTCGATGGCGCGCCCCAGATCTTCCGGCGCAACTACCGTGCCCGCTTTGGGGTTTGGCATCAGCCCGCGCGGACCAAGAATACGCGCCACCCGCCCGACTTTCTTCATCATCGTGGGCGTTGCCAGCGTCGCGTCAAAGTCCAGCCAGCCTTCATTCTGGATGCGGTTGAGTTCTTCATCCCCGGCGATGATGTCCGCGCCTGCGGCTTCGGCGGCGCGTGCCTCTTCGCCTTCTGCAAAGACCAGCACCCGCACAGTTTTGCCCAGCCCATGCGGCAGCAGCACGGTGCTGCGCACCTGCTGGTCGCTGTGGCGCGGGTCAATGCCCAGCCGGAAGTGCAGTTCAATCGTTTCATCGAACTTCGCCTTCGCGGCGGCTTTTGCCAGATTCACCGCGTCTTCCAGCGGGTAGAAGTTATCGCGGTCAATGGTTTTGGAAACTTCCTGATAACGCTTGCCGTGTCCAGCCATGTTGGTTTTCTCCTGTGGTAAACGAGCGCTGGCAGGCGCCGCGCTCTCCCACGCTAATCAGAACAAAATGTGTACTGCGGGTGCTGCAACCTGAATATCTACCTGTAAACTCGGACAAGGGGATGATGATCTTTAAGAAAATAATCAGGTTATCGGGTAGGGTTGAAGCATGCTTCAACCCTGCGAAAAACGTTATTCGATTAAATTCTTGAATTGCATAATCCCCAGGTTCAGCAAAGTCGGTTTTTGGATCGGTGCTTAGTCAGTGACTTCAATGCCCATGTTACGGGCAGTGCCTTCCACCTGCTTCATCGCCATTTCGATGTCGTAGGCGTTCATATCCTGGAATTTCGCTTCGGCGATCTCGCGCACCTGCTTGCGGGTCAGCTTGCCGACCTTCTGCGTTTTGGCGTTGGAGGAGCCGGAGTCGACGCCAGCCGCGCGTTTGATCAGGAAGGTGGTCGGCGGGCTTTTCAGGATAAACTTGAACGAGCCGTCCGAAAAAATCGTAATTTCTGCCGGGACAATCTCGCCCATGCGGTTGCTGGTGCGGGCGTTATATTCCTTGCAGAAGCCCATCAGGTTGATGCCGTGCTGCGCCAGCGCCGGACCAATCGGCGGCGCGGGGTTGGCTTTGCCAGCCTGAATTTGCAGCGTGACTATCGCTTTGATCTTTTTTGCCATGATTCATCCTCAAGTTTCGAGATTGTCTGCTGTACAGCGCCGGGGACGCCCTGCACTATGCCCGGATACCGCTGGATATACCTATACCTGCTTGCTGCGAATCTGTGAAAAGCCCGGTGCGGCATGCCGCGCTCCTACGAGGAAAACGCGACTTCTCGCGCAGCTTCTCTAATCGACGCTTACACTTTTTCCACTTCCAGAAAGTCCAGTTCTACCGGCGTATCGCGCCCGAAGAAGCTGACCATCACGCGGACTTTGGTTTTGTCGGGGTCAATGGCGGCAACCATGCCGGTGAAGTCGGCGAATGGACCGTCCACAATGCGCACCTTTTGCCCGATCTTGAACGACACCTTGACCACCGGCTTGTCGCTCTCCATACGATCCAAAATCTGTTTGACTTCTTCCGGGCGCAGCGGCGTCGGTTCGTTGCCCATGCCCACAAAGCCGGTCACGCCGGGGGTGTTGCGCACCACATACCACGAGTCTTCATCCATGACCATCTTGACGAGGATATACCCCGGAAAGACGCGCTTTTCGACAGTTTTGCGCTTGCCGTCCTTGACTTCGATTTCTTCTTCGGTCGGCACAATCACGTCGAAAATCTTGTCGCGCATGCCCATGGTTTCGATGCGCTGTTCAATGGCGTGGCGCACCTTGTTTTCGTACCCCGAATAACAATGGACAACATACCAGTGACGTTCAGCACCGCCGGACGTATCGCTGTCATCCAGCGAAATCCGAATGCCATCATCGTCCCCGTCGTCATCAGTGTCCTCGTCGAGATACACCGGTTCGGGATCGTAATCGTCCTGCGGGCTGTTTTTATCGTCAAACATGCCTGAATCAAAACTCCACACTTATTGTTTGCAGCTTGAGTCCGCCACACCCGTTCCGGCAGCGTTCACCGGATCAAAGCCGCCTGGCGGCTAGAAGCGGGTGTTCTGGGTACTGCCCCGGCGCAGCCAGTACAGCGCGCCGAGCGTGATAATGACAAAGGTGGCGATAATCAGCGCCGGGGTTTGCAGCCCAAGGCGGAACAATTCGCCAAATGCCAGACTGACGATGCCAAGTACAATGGCGGACACGATGGTCGTCACAATGACGATTATCGTCAAACGACGCGCTTCTTCACGGGTGGGCCAGGTGACTTTCGCCAATTCTGACCTGACGCCGGTAAAATAGTCCACCACAGCATAGATTGGGCGGGTCAGAAAATTGCTGCGCCGTTCCTCTGGCGCGTCCAACTGGTTGCGGCGTCCGGGGGTGGCGCGGCCCTTTTTCGCGGTGACCCCGCGCCCATCGTCAAACGCTTCGTCCAGCGCCTCCTCGGCTTCTTCCTCAGCATCAAGCACAGCGTCTTGGTCCGGGGAGGCAATATCGACCGCTTTAGTACGACGGCGCTGGCGGCGGCGTTCGCGTTTTTCGTCTAATGTCTCTGAGGCGGACATGCGCATCATCTCCTTAAGCAAGTATTGACCTGATTGATCCCCGGCTGCGTGGCGGCACTGGCGCAGCGCAGTCTGTAGGCGCAGGATGAGCAGTTGTACGGGTCTATTATGACAGACACCGTCGCGGGGACGGTGTCGTAAGGTGTTTCTACAGGGGTGGTAGGATTCGAACCCACGGCCTACGCTTTTGGAGAGCGCCGCTCTGCCAGCTGAGCTACACCCCTATACCTGTCCACTTGCTATTCCACCATCAGAATACCCCACTTTTGACACGCAGGGGCTGATGTTTAGCGCACACTCGTTGAGCTTGCGCTTATTCTACCCGACGCGCTAAGGGGTGTCAATGAACAGCCTGGCAAATCGCAGACACAAAAAACGCCCGGAAAAACGCCGGACGCTCACTCTTGCGCAGCCAGAGCTGGTCTACTTGGTTTCACGGAACAGCACATGCCGCCGCAGGATCGGATCGTATTTCTTTAGTTCCAGGCGGTTGGTGTCATTGCGCTTGTTCTTATAGGTGATATACATATAACCGCTTTCGGTGCTCTTCATTTTGATGAGCGTGCGGTTGCCCTTTTTCGCCATGCTGTACCTCCATAACTAACAAGACGCGCCACACACGCGGGTGGCGCTCGTTTGAGTCAGAGCCTTTGACGGGATTCGAACCCGTGACCTCATTCTTACCAAGAATGCGCTCTGCCGACTGAGCTACAAAGGCAATACGGCTGTTCATTTGTGGTGCACTTGCAGTGGGCCGGGCAGGACTCGAACCTGCGAAGGCTGTCGCCATCTGATTTACAGTCAGACCCCTTTGCCGCTCGGGACACCGACCCATTTACTCAACAAGATATTCGGCGTATTTTTCGCCAAGTGTGAGTGATCGTGACGCAGTGATTTTGCTGGCAGGGATCAAATACCGGTCACCGTTATCGGTAACGACGAATAGATAATCGAAGCGTTCAGCATCAAAACGTTTGATTCGCCCTGTTCCAGAACGATTGCCTCCCGATACCAACAAATTGACAACAAATGTGCCGTTGTCTTTTTTATAGTAGGTCGTTCTCACCTGAACTCTGTGCAGTTTGCCCTCGATATCAACCCCAAGATCGTAGTCTTGGCTGTCTGTCAGAGGGACAAGCACCGGATACCCGTTTAGTTCAAACCAGGCAATCGCAACAACAAGACCAATATCGCCTTGTTTCTTGCTGTTGCGCGCTTTGCTAAGGAACAGTGTAGAAACCATCAGAACACTCACATGTAAAGCTGCGCGCAAAGCCGCCACTGGGGTTCGAACCCAGGACATCTCGCTTACAAGGCGAGTGCTCTGCCAACTGAGCTATGGCGGCGTCGCCCCTGCATTTTAGCACAGACAACCGCGCCGGTTCAAGCCACAGTCGGAAAAGCTCACTGACCCTGATGGGCGGCATTGCATGCGCGAAATTGTAACGGATGCGCCGCGCTGGTGTCAATGGCAGGCACAGGGCAGGGCGCATCCTGCTTCAGGGTGTCCGGGGCTTGGGCTGCCAGCCCCGGCACAGCCCGCCTTACTGACGCCGGTTTTCCGCGAACTCCACTGCCTCCAGCAGCAGGTTAACGGCTTCCCAGGGGTCGCCATCGCTGTGCAGGCGGATGGCGCGGATTTTGCGGGCGTGCAGCGCTTCGAGGTCGCCTGCCGCCTGTGCTGCTTGCAGCACGCCAAAACTGTACGGTGCGCCCGGAATTGCCAGATCGTCCGGGTGATCCATGGTGATCTGGAAGAAAACCCCGTGATTCGCACCGCCTTTATGCAGCTGCCCGGTGCTGTGCAGATAGCGCGGTCCGTAGCCGGTGGTCACAGCGCGGCGGGTGACATGCCGCAGACGGCGGCGCACCGTCTGGAACATTTCCTCAGTCCTCTCGTTCATCGGCGTATAAGCCAGCAGCCCGAAGTAATCTCCGGCGCGTGTGCCAATAATCTGCGCCGCCAGCAGCGCTACCGGGTCGCTGGCATCATAGTTGTGCGACTTGCAGAACTCGTTCAGCACGGTGAGCTGCGCATCGTCAATATAGACCTGCACCTTGCCCCTGCTCACATGCGGCTGTGTTTGGGGCAGGCTGCCTTCTGCGACATAGTGATCCAGCAGTCGCCGGGTTGCCTCTTTTGCTTCGGTCACATTCGGTTCATCAAACGGGTTGATATCCAGCAGTTTGCCCGCGACGGCGGTGGCAAATTCCCAGCGGAAGAACTCGCCCGCCAGGGTGTAGGGGTCGCTGAGCATCAGCGTTACACGCGGATGTCCTGCCTCCCGAATCGCCCGGATACTCTCATCGAGCGCGTCATTGCCGGGGGCATTGTCAATTTTGAGGTAGACAAACAGGCGGTCACTGAGGTAATCATGCGGTTTGCCTACCGTTGCGCCCACTACCGGGACGATGCCCTGTCCTTCTTTGCCTGTGCTTTCGGCAACCAGTTGTTCCACCCAGTTGCCAAAGCTTTCAATGCCCGCGCTGGTGAAAATGGTCAGCTTGTCGCGTCCCTGTTTCGCCAGTGTGCCCAGCACCGCCCCCAGCCAGATGCCGGGATGGTGTATGGTCAGGATCGAGTCGCCGCACGCCATCATCATGCGCTCCGTCTCCCGCCAGATGCGGTTGAGATCCAGCCCCAGCAGCGCGGCAGGGACCAAGCCGAAGTAGCTTAACGCGCTGTAGCGTCCGCCGATGTCCGCCGGGTTGAGAAACACATCGCGGAAGTGCTTGTCGTGTGCAAGCTGTTCCAGCGGCGTGCCGGGATCGGTGATGGCGATGAACTGCTCGCCGCGGCTGCCGGTCTTTTCATAGAAGTAGCGGTAGAACGAATCGCTTTCGATCGTCGTGCCGCTTTTGCTGGCGACGATAAAGAGCGTATTTTTCAGTGTAATGGCGCTTTCGATGTCCCGCACCTGCTGCGGGTCGGTGCTGTCCAGCACCAGCAGCGTCGGGAAGCCCGCCTGCGCGCCGAAGGTCTTTGCCAGTACTTCGGGGGCAAGGCTGCTGCCACCCATGCCCAGCAGCACCACATGCTGCCATGTGCCGCCTTTGACGCTGTCCTGCAATGCCTGCAAGCGCGCGCGGTCAATCGTTTTGGTCACATCCAGCCAGCCGAGGCGGTTCTGAATTTTGGCGATCGTTGGACCGTGATCTTTCCACACGCTGCCATCGTGCGCCCAGATGCGCGCGTTGACGAACTGTTCGTCCAGCCGGCGGATGGTCTCCTGCACGGCGTCGCCGTAAATGCCCAGCGCGCCTTTTTGACGTCCCATCACCCCGGTACGCAGCACGTTACGCTTTGCTTCAATCTGCTGCATCAACTGGTCAAAGGACTCGCTGAATGCTTCTACACCGTCGTCCTGAAGCCGCCGGGTCACCTCTTCAATATCAATGCCCACTTCAGCAAGCAGATCAAGCAGGTCCTGTGCTTCTTCGACACCCATTACAACGGTCGCGCCATTGACCGCGCCATGATCGGCAAATGCCTTTAAGGTTGCCGGGGGCACAGTGTTGACGGTATGCGGTCCGACGAGGTGTTCAATATACATGGTGTCGGAATAGGACGGATTCTTGGTGCCGGTGGATGCCCACAGCGGGCGCTGCACCCGCGCCCCGGCATCTGCCAGCCGCTGCCAGCGCGCCCCGCTAAAAATCTGCTGGAAACGGCGGTATGCCAGTTTCGCGTTAGCAATCGCGGCAGTGCCCAGCAAGCGCCGATTGGTGGCGACCCGATCCAGATCGCGTCCTTGCGCCGCACGAATATTGTTTTCCAGCATTTTGTCAACCATGCTGTCAATGCGGCTGAGAAAGAAGCTGGCAACCGAAGCAATCCGGCTGATGTCTTCGGCTGCTGCCAGGCGGCGCTCCAGCCCGCGCAGATACGCCTCCATCACCTGTTCATAGTTCTTAATACTAAAAATCAGGGTGATGTTGACATTGACCCCGGCGGCAAGCGCTTCCTCAATCGCCGGGATGCCTTCGGGCGTGGCGGGGATTTTGATCATCAGGTTGGGGCGGTTGACCAGGTTGAAGAGGCGCTTTGCTTCGGCTGCGGTCTCGGCGGTGTTGTGCGCCAGCAGCGGGGACACCTCAAGGCTCACGTAACCATCGACGCCGTTCGTGCGTTCGTACACCGGCAGGAACAGATCCAGCGCATGCTGTATGTCTCTGACGGCAAGCTGTTCATAGATGCTGGTGGTGTCTTCATCCAGCATTTCGGCAATCTGGGCATCATAATCATCGCCGCTGCCGATTGCTTTCTGGAAAATCGTGGGATTACTGGTGACACCCAACACGCCAAACTCGTCAATCAGCTTTTGCATGTCGCCGTTATCCAGCATGTTGCGCTGGATGTTGTCGTACCAGATGCTTTGACCATACTCCTGAACTGCTACGGGAGGGATACGTGACATGGGAAGATGCTGCTCCTCAAAAATAATTCTCTTGGATGCTGTGATTATAGCGCGTTTGCGCTGCGGAATGTACCTGTTGGATGCAGTGAAATCGGCTGGCAAGACCCGAACGCAGGCGCGCAACAACAAAGACCGCCGGGGTATGCAACCCGCGGCGGTTTTGATGGCTCCTCATTGTGCTTGCAACCGGGTGATGCCAGGGAGCGCACGGTGCGGGCGCTCCCGGTAAAGCGGGGGCAGGGGGTGAACCTGCCCCGCAGCAAGTTGCTGCTTACTGGCAGCTGCCGCTTGCAGTGGCGTAGTCCGCGCTGATGAAGCCCTGCTGGCTGCCGGTGACCACACGCCACCATCCGGGAGCGCTGCCGGTGACTTCAAGCTGCGTCTGGTAGGCGACCTGGGTCAGCACAACGCTGGAGGTGGTCGGTTGTTCGCGCAGGTTAACGATGTTGGTCGTGACGACGGTGCAGCCACGCCCGCTCAGGTCCACCACTTCGCCGGGGGCGCTGGCTGCCGCCGCCCCTGCTGGCGCGCTGCCAGTCGAGGCGTTCACCAGCACGACGGTTCCGGCGTTCGGGATTGAGCCGCAGGTGAAGCCATTCTCGAAGCTGGTCGGAATCGCCTGTGGCGTGCGCGGCATGGCGTTGGCATCCAGGAAGTAGATGCCGCCCTGACCCGGCAGGCAGATGCGCACAGGGCTGTTGAACGTCCGCACGCTGTTGCCGGCGTAGTCCAGTCCAAACACATCCACTGCCATCTGGATACCCTGGCTGATGACGAAGGCATCGCCAACTTGAGAATTGACATCGCCATCGAGTTCGTTGCAGAACACGCTGCCGTTGGTCACGGTGCTGCCGGGAACCTGGGCACGCACGCGCTGGACGACGCCGTTGGTGCCATCGCACAGCGGGGTGGGGGCGCTGCTGCCAGTGCTGCGGGCAGACTGCTGTCCACCGCCATTATTCGCGGCGGGCGGCAGCGGGCAGCCGTTGTTCGGTCCGGGCACGGTCGGGCAGTTGTCGTTGATGTCATCGAAGCCGTCGCCGTCGGTGTCTGCCGGGCAGCCGTTGTCAACACCGGGCACAGTCAGGCACTGATCCACCGAGTCGGGGAAGCCATCACCGTCCTGATCGCCAGGCGCGGGCGCGGGGCAGCCGTTGTAGGGGGCGGTGCCGGGCAGTGTCGGGCAGTCATCCAGATGATCATCGAAGCCGTCGCCGTCGGTGTCCACCGGGCAGCCATTGTTCGTGCCGAACTGTGCCGGGCACAGGTCGACTGCCGGCGCATCATAGTAGCCGTCGCCATCTGCGTCGGGGCAGCCGTTCAGCGTGCCGGGTACGGTGTCGCATTCATCCAGGCTGTCGGCAAAGCCATCGCCGTCGGTGTCCGGGCAGCCGTTGATGGTGCCGGGCACAGTCGGGCACTGGTCAATGGTGTCGGCAAAACCATCGCCATCGCCGTCAGTCGGGGCGCTGCCCATGGGGGGCGCGCCAATGTTGTGCCCGGCGGCGTAGTTCTGCTGCACTTCTGCCAGCGAGAGCGCGCGCCCGTAAACGGCGACCAGATAGTACGTGCCCAGCCAGCAGTTCTGGCAAACACCACCCAGATACGGTTCCCAGGTGCTGTTGGCAAGCGTCAGGCGCCAGACAAACGGGAAATCTGCGGTGCCCTGCCAGGTGGTCTGGGCATGCTGCACGCCGTTAATGTAATAGGTCATCGTCTGGGTGGCGAAGTTGCGCACCATCACCAGATGATAGGTGTTGCCGGCGATAATGTTGGTGTTGGAGGTAAAGAACGAAGTCGGCGGATAGGGCGGTGTTGGGTTGACCGAAGAAGGACCGCCGGGAATCGCGTCGGTGCCGGTCCAGTCGGTTCTAAAGCGCGAATGCCAGCGCGTGCCGAGCTGATCCAGCGAGAAATTCATGTGGTTGTCGAACTGGTTATCGGAGAAGGCAACAATGCGCGACAGGCGGTCGCCGCTGCCCACTGCACCCTGGCTTGCCAGAGACGGGCGAATCCAGGCTTCGACGGTGACTTCATCAGAAGCTGTCACCGAGTTATAGATCTTCAGGACATGCGAGGTCGAGGCAATCAGCGTGGGCGAGTTAACGTTCAGGCTGCCATCTACATTCCACGTCACCGCGCCGGTATTGCCGATCAGCAGGTCGGCAGCAGGGGCGACGCCGGACAGATCGCGCACGGTGTTGCCATTTTGTTCTTCAAAGGTATACAGCACCAGCAGACCATTGGTGACACGCGCCTGCGCGCTTGCCGGAACGGTAATGCCCAGTACAACCAACAGGGCGACAAAAATCACTCTTACTGCACGTATAGATGATAAACGACTCATAGGATGTGAATCCTCACCAGGCTCAACGGACTTTCCAAATACACATCCTCATTCTAGCCGCCGCGCCCTTGCTGGCGCTTAAAATCGGCGGGGGCGAAACTAAAAAATTCCGCCCTCATAGAATTCTCAGACTCGCGCCGGGACATTCGTCCCAGGGAGATTCTGTTAGCTTTGCGAAGAATTTGTGAATCGTATGTGCCGGTTTTCTTGCTAATAAGCAAGTTCTCCTTGCAAGGGCTGCTTTATGATTTTCACAAACCTTGTTTTACGTTTTGAGGAAACCTTGCAGGGTGCGGACTTTTGTAGTGCGTAAACAGCGCTGACTAAACAGCGCAGCACCCGAAAATGCGGTACACTGGAGCCAGTGCAAAAAATCACAAGTGTCAGATAAAACAGTATGACAAACACAGTTTATGATTACGTCGTGGTCGGGTCGGGCTTTGGCGGCAGTGTTTCGGCGATGCGCCTCAGCGAAAAAGGCTATTCCGTGCTGGTGCTGGAACGCGGCAGGCGCTTCCGTGACCAGGATCACCCGCGCACCAACTGGAATGTTTTTAAGTATTTGTGGTTCCCGGCGCTGCGCTGCTTTGGCATTCAGGAAATCAGCTTCATGAATGACATTATGGTGCTGCACGGCAGCGGTGTCGGCGGCGGCAGCCTGGTCTGGGCGAATGTGGCGATGGAGCCGAGCGACAAGCTGTTTGAAGCGCCCGGCTGGCGCAACCTGGCGGACTGGAAAACGCTGCTGCACCCGCATTACCAGACCGCCAAACGGATGCTGGGTGTTGCGCCCAATCCGTTTGTCACCCCGGCGGACAACGTGCTCAAGGCGATTGCCGAAGATCACGGGCAGGGGCACACCTTCCGCCCGGCGAATGTAGCGATCTTCTTCGGCGAAGCGGGCAAAACCGTGCCCGACCCCTACTTTGGCGGCGCAGGACCGGAGCGCACCGGCTGCACCGGCTGCGGCGGCTGCATGGTGGGCTGCCGTTACAACGCCAAAAATACGCTGGTCAAGAACTATCTCTACTTTGCCGAAAAATATGGCGCGGAAGTGCGCGCCGAGTCCGAAGTTGTGGATATTCGCCCGCTGCCAGAAGGACAGCCGGACGGCGCGCGTTATGCCGTCGTCTACCGCCGGACCACCGGGCTGCCATTTTCACCGCGCCGCTGGACGGTTCGGGCGCGGCAGGTCGTCGTTTCCGCGCATGCAATGGGCACGATGCGCCTGTTGTTCCGCTGCCGCGATGTCACCGGCTCGCTGCCCCAGCTTTCGCCCAGACTGGGCACAAACGTGCGCACCAACAGCGAGGCGCTGGTCGGCTCGACCAGTTGGGATGGCAGCGTGGATTACTCCACCGGACCGGCGATTACGTCCATTTTCGCGCTCGACGAAACGACGCAGGTTGAGCCGGTGCGCTACCCGCACGGATCCTCGTTTATGCGCACGCTGGCAATCCCAATGATCGAAGGCGCGGACACGATTTTCAAACGCTTCGTCAAAACAGTGTGGCACGGCATCACGCACCCGCTGGAATTCCTCTATGCCAAGTTCTTCAGCCAGTGGGCAAAGCGCTCGACGATCATCCTGATTATGCAGACCGAAGAGAGCACGATGCGCGTCAAGCCGGGCAGGAACTTCTTCACCCTGTTCCGGCGCGGGCTGGTCAGCGAACTGCCCGAAGGCGTCTCGCTGTCGCCCGATACGGCAATGTCGCACGGGCTGACGCACGATTTCGCCCGCCGCACAAAAGGCATCCCGCAGGATACCATCCCCGAAACGCTGCTGGGCATTCCGGCGACGGCGCATTTTATGGGCGGCTGCCCGATTGGCAGCAGCGCGGCGGACGGCGTGGTCAACACCCGCTTTGAAGTCTTCAACTATCCGGGGCTGTACGTGATTGACGGCTCGATCATCCCGGCGAATCCGGGCGTCAACCCCAGCCTGACGATTACGGCGCTGGCGGAATATGCCATGAGCCAGATTGCGGCGAAGGATGGCGCGCCGCAGCGTGCCCCGGTCGGTATAGCGGAACCCGCCAGCATCTAGCGGTGGCGGCAAACGATGGGGCTGCATCTGCTGCTGTATGGTTTTACGCTGTGGTTCGGGCTGTATCTGCTGGCGCGCAATTTTGCCAGTCCCGGGCTGCGCAGCGCCGGGGGTGGGTTGGTCGCCTATGCGCTGGCGCTGGGGTTTGCCGCTGTGCGCTACGCCCTGCCGCTGCCTATGCAGGCAGACCTGCGCAGTTGGCAAACAGCGCTGGCGCTGCTGCCGACGGTGTTCTGGGTCGGCGCTGCTGCCAGCCTGCTGCCCGCCCTGCGTGACCGCCAGCGGCTGCCACGCCGCCCGCTGATCGCTGCGTTTACCGGCGTGCTGTTCTTCGCCCTCAGCATCAGCCTGATTCTGCTTTCGCCGGATGCGCTGGTGCAGGAGCTGGTGCTGCTGGCGCTCAGTGTCGATCTGGTGCTGTTGGGGGTGGGGGTGCTGGCGCTGGATGCCTATGACGAGGGCGAAGCGCTGCTGCCCGACGCGCTGCGTTCGCTGGGGCTGGCGGCGCTGACTGTGCTGCTGTTTGGCGGGCAGGCGGCGCTGCTGCTGGCGCTGGAAGGGGCGGTTTCGCCCGCGCAGACACTGCTGCTGTTCAGTGTGGTCAGCACGGCGGTGGGCGTGGTGATCTTTGCGCCGCTGGCTGGCAGGCAGGCAGACCGGCTGATGTTCGCCCGCACGCCGCAAAAAGCTGAGCAGCTTGCCGACCTGCGCGCCGCCGCCGCTGCCCTGCCGCGCCAGGCAGATACCCCCGATTTTGCCAGCATGGATGATACCGAATTTTCACGCCTGACACGCCGCGCGCTGGGGCATATGGGCGACCTCAACCGCCTTGCCGCCAACCCGCTGATGCACCTGCCGCTGGTCACGCAGCGGCTGCATATGCGCGGCGCGCAGGATAACACGCTGGAACGCGCCGCCGAACTCAAGCTGCTGCTGGCAGAAAGCATCGAGCGCCTGAAACCGCGCGGCAGGGGCGCTTTTGGCACGACCGACGAATGGCGCTTCTACAACGCGCTGTATTTCCCCTATGTGCTGGGGCTGAAGCCGTTCAGCAGCCGCCCGCTTGACGAAGCCGTGTTCGGCAGCAACGGCGACTCTGCCAGCACCCGCGCCGTGCTGGACTGGTTCCGCGCGCAGGTGCCGGAGCGCACGCTGCACAACTGGCAGAACGCCGCCGCCCGCCTGATTGCGCAGGACTTACGCGAGCAAATGGGGCAGGGCATGAGCGCCGAGACGTTCGCTTGAAAGCATACCGGTGCACGCTGCGCCGGCGCGGTTCGGTTTGCCTTACACAGTGTCACCCGTAACCTGCCCCTGAACAAGGGGATTATGCGCTTTAACTCTTCAATACGGAGAACGAGGGCGGACATGCACTGCGTTCAGTCCTGCCCTACTTGCCCTTTGCCCTGCTCCTGCTTCCCCCTACAACCACGGCAGGCGCTTGCGCAGCGCCCGCAGCAGCACCAACTGGCGTTTGACCAGCGGGTCAATCAGTGAGAGGTTCGGCGACTGGGCAAAACCGCTGTCTGCGATGACCGTCTGCGGTGTGACAAAGCGCAGCAGCCCTTCGATGCCGCCGCGCCGCGCTACGCCGCTGAACTTCTGCCCACCCCACGGGGCGCTGTGCGTGCCGCCTTCCACATGCGGGCGGTTGAGGTTGACCACGCCGGTATCCAGCCGCACCGCCAGTTGTTCGCCCAGCGTCAGATCGCGCGTGAACACGTTGGCAGACAGCCCGTACTGGCTGTCGTTCGCCAGCGCCAGCGCCTCGCGTTCATCGCGCACCCGCATAATCGGGATAACCGGACCAAAGGTTTCTTCCTGCATCACTTCCATATCGGGGCGCACATCCACCAGAATCGCCGGTTCAAAGAACAGCGGACCCAGGTCAGGGCGGCGCTTGCCCCCGTGCAGCAGCCGCGCGCCTTTTGCCAGCGCGTCCTGAATATGCGCCTCGGTGCGTTCCAGTTCGCGCACGGTGGTCAGGCTGCCCATGTTGACCTGCAAACCGCTGCCGCTGCCAATTTTGATCTTGCCCGCGTAGTGCAGCAGGCGTTCAAGGAAGGCATCGTAGACCGGCGCTTCGACAAAAATGCGCCCGGCGTTGATGCAGACCTGCCCGGCATTTTCCAGCACAGCACGCAGCGTGCCGCTTGCCGCCAGATCAAGGTTGGCGTCCTTGAGGACGATCAGCGCGTTATTGCCGCCCAGTTCGAGGCTGTAGGGTATCATGCGTTCGGCGCAGCGCACGGCGATTTTGCGCCCGGTCGCGCTGCTGCCCGTGAACGAAACACTGTCCACCAGATCAACAACCTCGCGCCCCACGCGCCCGTCGCCGGTGACAATCTGGACGACATGTTCCGGGATGCCCGCGCGGTAGAGCAGCGCCACCGCCTGCATTGCCGTGAACGGCGCAATCTCGCTCGGTTTGAGCACAATCGTGTTGCCGGCAAACAGCGCCGGAAGCGCGTCCACCAGCGCGTTATAAAAGGGGTAATTCCAGGGGGTAATCGCGCCGACCACCCCATGCGGCTTGTAATACACGCGCACGCGCTGGATCAGCGGCAGCAGTGCTGTGCGGCGTTGGGGCAGCAGCATGCTGGGGGCATTGCGCGCATAATAGCGCACCAGCGCATCAATCCCGAAGATTTCGCCAAACGCGCCCGCTTCGTTTTTGCCCGTTTCCTGCCGGATGGTGCGGATCAGTGCGTCCTGCTCCGCCCAGATCAGGTCGCCCCACTGGCTCAGCAGCCGGGCACGTTCGCGCGCGCCGATAGCCGCCCAGCCGGGTTGTGCCTGCCGCGCCCGCTGGACTGCCGCGCGCACGTCCTCGCTGTTCGCCACCGGAATGCTGCCGAGGACTTCATCCGTCACCGGATTTCTGACCTCAATGCGCTCACGTTCGGTAAGCGGAATCCCGGTCAACTGCTCGACATTGATCATCTTAAGCCGCCTCACCTAGGCTAGTTTTGGACAGGGTGTTCAAAAGTATAGCGCATCAGGGGCGGCGGCTGCCATCAGCCAAACTCCACCCGCACGGTGACAATCTGCTGCGGGGCGGCTTGCAGCCTGACACTGCCATCGCTTTCCAGCGTCAGTTCCTGCTGCTGGTCTTCTGCCAGCGACACGCGGTACGCCGCCGACGGCTTGACATGCGCGACCAGCTTCACGTCAGCGGGCTTGTCGGTGGGGTTAAAGAAGCGCACAATCCAGCCCATGCCACGCACCGGCGGCTTTAACGCCGCCAACAGCACCGGGTCGCCTTCCAGCCGCAAAAAGCTGTGCCGGCGCAGTTTGGGCGGGCTGCTGTACTGGTATGCTTGCAGCGGCGCGCTGTAGCCACGCCCGGCACGCAGCAGCAGCAGCGGATTATCTGCCGCCGCGCCGTCCGCCAGCAGGGGCAGCAGCGCATAGTCCGCCGTGATCTCGCGCTCGTAAAGCTGAGCGCCGGGCACAGCCAGCAGCGGCGCGACCGCTGCCGTGCGTGCGCGCAGGTCGCCGCGGCTCAGCCAGCCCACCGCCCGCAGCAGCGTCAGCGCCAGTGTCGTTTGTCCCTGTTCCAGCAGCGCCTCAAATTCCGGCAGCCCGCGTGACAGCAGCGCCACCCCGCGCAGCGCCGGGTGGTTGTCGCTGGTAACGGCACAGACGGATTGCAGCGGCAGCGTGTTGATGATGCCTTCGAGATAGGGGCGATTGTTGGGCGGCAGCAGCGGACCATCACCCAGCGCGTTGCGCGCCTGCAAGCCGAACGGCGCGTCTGCCAGCACAGTCTCGCTGTTCAGCGTGGTGCGCAGGTGGGCGCGCAGGCGGTGGTCTTTCGCCGTGTTGGTGAATGTCGTCCGAAAATACACGCCCGGCATGTAATCGTAGAAAGTCGCTGTGGTGTTGATTTCCAGCACCTTGAGACCCCGCCGCCGTGTGCGGTCCGGTTGCAATTCCGGGGGGATACGCAGACGGTGGCTGAGCTTGAGGCGCTGGTACAGCGGCGATTGTTCCACCGTAATTGTGTTGAGCAGCTCTGCCTGCACGACAAGATCCGGCTCTGGCGGGCTGTAATTGTAGGTATCGCCCGCGTCACCACCATCGAAGAAGCGCAGCAGGTCATCAATGCGCCATGCTTCGCGCTCCGGCTGGACGACAGCGCCGCTTGCGTCGGTCACCGGGGGTTCCAGCTTGCGCCAGACGAGTTTGTTACCCTGCACGGTAAGCGTCGTCGGTGTCGGCATGCTGATAATTTCGTGCCCCTTACTGCTTTCCACGCGGTGGTGTTCGCCGGGGTGGCGCGGGGCAAGCCGCAGTTCGTAGCAGGCAAAGCCGACCGGCGGCGTATGCGCGAAGAAGCTGAGCACACCGATATGCCGGCTGGGTTGTGCCGCGTCGGGCGTTTCCTGCCAGCCGAAGGTCTCCTCTTTGCCGTCCGGGTCAAGCAGCTTCAGCGGGAAGATGCCCGGCGGCAGGTGCAGCGGCACTTCCACCACCTGTTCCGCCTCCCAGTTGTGCGGATTCCAGACCGCCACAAACGTTTTTTGCCGCCCGACCGTATCGGTAATCACGCTGGCGGCGGGGGCGGTTTGCGGCTGCGGCACAAACGGTTTGCCGGACAGCGCCGCCAGCGCGTTGTTGACCAGATGCGCGCCAACCGCAACTGCCTGTTGATAGCGCACTTCATTTTCCACATGGGTTGAGTCGCCGCCCGTGCCCGCCAGCGCGTGCATGGACTGGTTTTTCAGCACCAGCCGCCAGCCGTAATCGAGCAGTTCGCGCAGATTCAGCGGATACTGTACCCGTCCATGCGTCAGGGCGACTGCGGTCCAGGGATCAACGGCGTGGGTGTACAGGTTTTGCAGGTGGGCATTCGCCTGTTTGAGGTGGATGCGCGTGGAGAGCGTGCCGGGAAACACATAGCTGCCCTCGCGCATCGTTTGCACACGCTGTTCGCCCAGCAGCGTCGGGCGCATTTTGTCCGGCAGGCTGCGGCGCATCGCATTCACATAGGTGGGCAGCGTGTTCTGGATCACCGCTACCTCGCAGTCTTCGCGGATTTGTGCCAGCGCCCGCAGGAAGTCGTCCACATCGGCATCATGCAGCGCATGCACCCACAGGTAAGGACCGGTAGGCGTGATTGCGTCCTGACGCTGCACATTGAGATTGAGCGCCTGCTTGGGCGGATAGCCGTAATCGCGCGGGTCGGGCACGCCGTACTGCGGGTTATCATGATGAATTGCCAGCACACTGCTGCCGTCAGGCGCTTCCCAGCGAAACGGCAGCATCAGCACGGGACCGCCACTGCGGATAAAGGCGCTGTCGATGTCGAACCCGCGCAAAATCTGCGGGAGCTGCGCGCTGTGCCCGCCGTAATCAGGCATGTAACCAATCGGCAGCAGTTTAATGCCGTGCTTGCGTGCATCGGCACGGGCAGTCAGCAGATTGCGCACCAGCGATTCGCCGCTGACCAGCGCGTCATCCACTGCGATATACCAGGGTCCGATATCCAGCCTGCCCGCCGCGTTGTAAATGACCAGCAGCGCCAGCAGATCGGGACGGATGGCGGCAATATCTTCCAGCAGCACGGTTTGCCCGCTGAGCAGGAAGGTTTCCAGCGGCGCCAGGCGCTCCCGCGCGGAGACATCCACCTTGTTTTCCAGGCGTTTGAGCACTTCGGAGAGAATATCCAGCAGCGCAGCGCGGCGGGTTTCAAAGGTGTCATGCCACTCGCGTTCCCAGCGCAAATGCGGAATCACATATAATGCGACAAGCGGCTGCGTTTTGGTGGACGGTTGTTCGTACATGTAGTTTACTTAATCCCCGGAAGGGTGGCTGCCAGCAGGACTGCGGATACCTGTACCCTTCTAATTCTAACAGGTTGTTGAGTTTTGCAAATTAGTTGCCGGAGGAACTGCTGATGCTGCTGCGCTGTGGAATAGACATGATCGAAAATGAACGGGTGGCAGAGGGCATCGCGCGGCTGGGCGAACGCTTCTTGTAGCGCTTTTTCACCCCCGGCGAACGCGAAGACTGCGAAGACCAGCCGCACCGCCTTGCCGCCCGGCTGGCAGGCAAAGAGGCGGTCGCCAAAGCGCTGGGCACGGGCATTGGCGATGTGCGCTGGGTCGAAATCGAAATTCGCTGCAACAACCCCCGCCGCCGTCCTACGCTGCACCTGCACGGCGACGCGGCACGGGTGGCAGCAGAGTTGGGGCTGGCGCAGTGGGATATCAGCCTGACGCACACAAAAGTCTATGCCTCTGCGGTGGCGGTGGCGTTGGGCACCGCGCAAAGCAGCCCAGGCGATCATACGCTAGAATAGAGGCTATCTGAAGCCTGCTTACCAGCAAGGGGAATGCTATGCAGTGGGAATATCTGGTTGTCGTCATGCGCGGTGTGGATTTGCAGGATGTGGACAAAGAAGCGGATATGTTCGCCGATGCCGACAAGTTCAGCGAGCAGTTAAACAACTACTCGCGGGCAGGCTGGGAACTGGTCAGCTTTCAGTGGGAGGATAATTACGCCAAAGCCGCCTTCAAACGCCCGGCGCGTTCCTGATGGCGGCAGCACCCGGCATACCGCAGTTCGCGGTCTGCGCGCTTCCGGCAGGGCAGTACCCGCTGGGGGATGATGCCCTGCCTGCCTGCCGCCCGGCGCACACGGTCACGCTGGCGGCATTCGCCATTGCCGAAACAGCGCTGACGCACGCCGGGTTTGTCCCCTTTGTCGCCGGGGACGGCTACAACAATCCGACATACTGGACGGACGCTGGCTGGCGCTGGCTGCGCAGCAAACCGCAGACCGAGCCGGCATTCTGGCAGGACGCGGCGTTCGACCATGCCTTGCAGCCTGTCGTCGGGGTCTGCTGGTACGAGGCAGCCGCCTATGCCCGCTGGCTGGCAGCGCACAGCGGCACAGCATGGCGCTTGCCCACCGAAGCGGAATGGGAAGCCGCCGCGCGCGGACAGTCGCCAGCAGTGGAACTGCCGCCTCACAGTGTGATCAACAGCGCCGAACGCGGTATCGGGCGGACGTGGGCGGTGCTGGGCACGGGGCAGGTGGCGTGGTGCGGCGCGCGTGATCTGCTCGGCAACGTGTGGGAGTGGACGGCTAGCCGCTGGGGGCGCAACTGGCAGCAGCTTGAGTATGCCTATCCCTACCGGGGCGATGATGGCAGAGAGCACCCGGAAGGCAGCCATGCGCGGGTGATGCGCGGCGGTTCGTGGTTTGACGGGCGCGGCGCATGCCACCCGGCACAGCGGGGGCGCTACTTGCCGGGGTCGCGCGGCAGCAACATCGGCTTCCGGCTGGCGCACAGTCTGTAGCCACCCGGAATCAAAACGAGCCGCCTGTAAAGCGACCCGTTCTGTATGCCTAGCCAGGTGACCTGCCTGAAGTTGCGTTTATTTGCGCAGCAGTGCCGGGATGGTCAGCAGCAGAATTTTGATGTCCATCCACAGCGAGTAGTTCTGAATATAGTAGATGTCTTTTTCGATGTTCAGGTGCGGCGGCTGCACCCCGTGACGGTTGACCTGCCACCAGCCGGTGATGCCCTGCGGCACGCTGAAGCGCTGCTGCTGCCAGGGCGCATACGCGGCGGCAACCTGCGGCACTTCGGGGCTGGGTCCTACAAGGCTCAGGTCGCCACGCAGGACGTTGAACAATTGTGGCAGTTCGTCAAGCTGGGTGCTGCGCAGAAAACGCCCGATGACGGTCAGTTTTTCGGGCTGCTGCGCGCCATAGCTGATTTGCGCTGCGCGCTGCGCGGTGCGGAACTTGAGCAGGTTGAAGTGCCTGCCGCCCTCGCCCACACGCTGTTCTTGGACCAACACCCCCCCCCGCGCGGTCAGCAGCACGGCGAGACTCACCGCCAGCAGCACCGGCAGGGACAGGACCAGCACAATAAAAACGAGCACAATGTCCAACGCACGCTTCACGCGACGCTGACGCCTGGAAAGCGTCGTTATGGGTTTGCTGCTAGCAGACGTGAATGCCGCTGGCACTGTCACCGTTGCAAGTGACATTTGTGTTTCCATTGTGTATTTGGTCAGGTGTTGATTTTTGTTGATGAATGCGCGCGGTTTGGTCCCTGTCGTGCAGAGATCGCGAGCATCCTTGGCGCGGCGTTGAACGGCGTCCCAATCGAACTCCGCTTCAGCGACGCTGGTGGTGTCCGTGTAGGATGGAACTTGCAGGTAGGTCGGTTTCAGGTGGCTGGACATTGTGCTTGCTCTTAAGAAATAAAAACTTCACGCAACTGCCTACGCTTTTCAATGTACTGGCAGTCCCTTGCGCATGACTAAAGCAGCGCCTAAACCCCAAACTGTAAGGTTTCCAAAGTTTGCTGCGTAAATTCTTCATAAAGTTGTTAATTTACGGCACTACCCTTTCAAACGATCTGCTGCAATCGTGTGGGGCAGCGAACACGCTGCAAGCTAAATCAAGAACGTAAACCTTTCGCAAGGGGCAGGCTATTTACGTTCTTCACAAACCATACGCAAAAGCATTCCTAACCAATATGGTATCCAGCGCTTTCGGCTTTGGTGTTACAATCTTGAGACAAGGTGTCTTGAGCAGAGCAGAACAGAACGAGCCTTCGATGATTGACCCCTTACAAATCGAGCAGGCAAGCGCGCACTTCGACGAAGACGCGCGGATTGTCTATGTCACCTATCGCGGCAGCCTGGGCGAAGCGGTTAACGTGCAGGTTTATGACTGGCTGGATCGCCTGTTAAAGAGTGTTGACCTCAAAACGGTATACGGCGAAATCTTTGACTTCCAGAAAGTCAGCGAATTCCAGACAGACAACCTGGAAGCCGCGCGCAAAAGCAGCAAGCGTGTCAACCTGAAACGTAATGTCAGCCAGCTTCCGGTGGCGCTGGTTGTAGGCAATGCCTACCAGCATCAGATCCTCGAAATCGCGATGCGCGTCACCCCCGATCACCAGCGCAAACGGATTGTCCGTTCGCAGGCAGAAGCGCTAACGTTTCTGGAAGAATGGAACAAGGCGAACCGCGAACCCGCCGGTTAGGAACGCCCCAGCAGCAGCCATGACGACAAAGGCGCGCGTATCGTGTCGTCCTGTTCGGGCCTGGACTGCTGCTGTATCCCGTTTCCCCAATCAATCTCAAACGCTGCTATCCTGACAACCCCGCGCTGCAAGGGGACATATTGAGCCGCATTCAAGGAAGGATGTCACTCTCTGTGCCAACCACAGTGGGCATACACTTAGTGTGGGATTTATGTGTCCTCTGGAAAGGGTTTGACATGGCGATTACAAAGCAGGATGCGCTGGCTTATCACCGCATGGGGCGTCCGGGCAAAATTGAAGTGACTCCGACTAAACCGTTGGTCACACAGCGTGATCTTTCGCTGGCGTATTCTCCGGGTGTGGCGGAAGCAGTCCTCGAAGTTGCGGAACACCCCCTGACAGCGTATGAACTGACCGCAAAAGGCAATCTCGTCGCCGTCGTCAGCAATGGGACGGCAATTCTGGGGCTGGGGGATCGCGGCGCGCTGGCAAGCAAGCCGGTGATGGAAGGCAAGGGCGTGCTGTTCAAGCGCTTTGCCGATATTGATGTGTTCGATATTGAAATTAACGCCAGCACCGCCGAAGAAATCATCGCGGCAGTACGCGCCATTGCCCCGACCTTTGGCGGCATTAACCTCGAAGATATTGCCGCGCCGATTTGTTTTGAAGTCGAAGAACAGCTAAAGGCAGAACTGGATATTCCCGTTTTTCATGATGACCAGCACGGCACGGCGATTATCAGCGGCGCGGCGCTGCTCAACGCGCTGGAAGTCACGGGCAAACAGTTGCAGGACATCAAAGTGGTCGTCAACGGTGCGGGTGCCAGCGCTATCGCCACCTCCAAATTCTATGTCAGCCTGGGCGTGCGGCGCGAAAACATCGTCATGTGCGACTCCAAGGGCGTCGTTTATGAAGGACGCGCGGGTGTCAACAAGTATAAGGCGGAATTTGCTATTCCCGATGACGGCAGACGCACGCTGGCGGATGCAGTGACCGGCGCGGATGTCTTTTTGGGGCTGTCGGTTGCCGGGGCGCTGAAGCCGGAGATGGTCGCCACAATGGCGGAGAATCCGCTGATCTTTGCGCTGGCGAACCCCACGCCGGAAATAATGCCTGAAGAAGCACTGGCAGTGCGCCCGGATGCGATTGTCGGCACGGGGCGCAGCGATTATGCCAACCAGATCAACAATGTACTCGGTTTCCCGTTCATCTTTCGCGGGGCGCTGGATGTTGCCGCCAGAGAGATTAACGAGCCGATGAAGCTAGCAGCGGCGCACGCGCTGGCGGCGCTGGCGCACGAAGACGTACCGGACAGTGTGCTGTCGGCTTACGGGCTGAACGCGCTGCGCTTTGGGCGCGACTACCTGATCCCCAAACCACTGGATCCGCGCGTGCTGTTGTGGGTCACCCCGGCGGTGGCGCAGGCGGGCATCGAGTCCGGTGTGGCGCGGCGCGAACTGAATATTGATACCTACCGCGAAGAACTCATTCGCCGGCAGGGGCTGGGTAAGCAACTGCGCCACGACATCATTAATAAGGTGCGTGCCGGCACGCCGGTGCGGATTGCCCTGGCAGAGGGCGAACAATCGCGCGTGCTGCGCGCTGCCGCCGAAATTGAAGAACAGGGCATCGGCAGCGTGATTCTGCTGGGCGACCCGCAGCGGATTCAGGCACAGATCGCAGAACTGGGACTGCAAATTGAGCCGGAAATTGTCAACCCGCTGACCGACCCGCGCTGTGTCCACTATGCCGAGGTGCTGTTCCAGCAGCGCCAGCGCAAAGGCGTAACCCATGCGCAGGCGGAACAACTGCTTAACAACCCGAACTATTTCGGTCCGATGATGGTCATGATGGGCGATGCCGACACATGCTTGAGTGGGCTGACTTTTGAATATCCCGAAGTCATCCGCCCGGCGCTTCAGGTGGTTGGCACCGCGCCAAACGCGCAGTTGGCAAGCGGCGTTTACCTGATGATTATCAAGGGCAACGTCTACCTGTTCACTGATGCCACCGTGAATATCGAACCGGACGCCGAAGCGCTGTCCGAAATTGCGATCCACGCCGCCGATTTCGCGCAGATGCTCGGCATTACGCCGCGCGTGGCGATGCTGTCCTTCTCGAACTTTGGCAGCAGCCCGCACCCGCTTTCGCTGAAGGTCAAATATGCCACCCAACTGGTACGCGACAAACGCCCGGATCTGGCGGTGGATGGCGAGATGCAGGCGGATACCGCGGTGATGGAGGAACTGGTCGACGCGCGTTATCCCTTCAGCCGCGTCAAGAACGCCAACGTACTGGTCTTCCCCGAGCTGAACGCTGCCAACATCGCCGTGAAACTGCTCCAGCGCCTGTCCGGGGCAGAGGTGATCGGTCCGATTGTGCTGGGCATGGGGCAGCCGATTCATGTGCTGCACAGCACGCACGATGTACAGGAGATTGTGTCTGTCGCCGCCGTCGCCGCGATGGACGCGCAGGCACGCCGCAGCAATGGGATGGGCGTGTCTGATGAGGCGCAGTTGGCGGCGCACGCCGGGGACTAAGCGCCCGTCCCCTACGCCTTGGCTCCCCGGACAAAGGGGTTGACCCCGCTGTCCGGCAGGCAGCTTAAGCTGGTTTGTGTAGTGAACGACGACCACAGTAAGTAAGGGCAGGCAAGCAGTGCTGCCCTTATTTGTTGTGTGGGTGCGCGTGTGCCCCTGGCTAGTACCCAATGGTGTGCGGCGGTACTGGAAAATACACCACATACCGTCTATAATTTAATTGTGAAATATAGAACATTAACGTATAATCAATTATAACGTGTGCTAATTTCATGCAGACTGGAGAAATCAAGGGATGAAAAATCTGGGCGGCACGTGGTACAGCGAACATGGCTCGCGTTTGGATCTGACCATACAGCGCAACGGGACTATCGAGGGCACGTACCAGCCGGCGCTGGGCGGCGCACCCGGCAGATTCAGGCTGGTTGGGATGGTGGACTCTGCCGCGCACAATGGCAGTCTCAGCTTTGGCTTTGTCGTTTCGTGGAACAACGAACACATCAACCAGCATTCCACCTCAGTATGGTCCGGGCAACTGCAAGAAATTGACGGCGAAGAAGTGCTGGTTGCCACATGGCTGCTGACCCGCGAGACCTCGCCGTGTGACGATTGGGCAGCGACGATGGTCGGCAGCGATATGTTCTATCGTACCCCCGTTGAAGCGGCAGCGACCAGACCGCGCGGCGCCATCGCGCACCCAATGTAAGCCGGGTCTAACGATGACGCGCGTGTTTTGTGGGGCGGCAGCGGGGCAAAAGCCCTGGCGCAGTTCACCGCCCTACACGCACATCTGCATCCTGCTGGTGGCGCAGCCCCCGCCGGTGGCGCAGCCCCCACTCGCCCGCCAGCCCCGCTGCCGCGCCCAGCGCGCATGCCAGCATATCGCTCCATAAAAAGCCGCTGCCCAGCAGCAGCCTTCCGGCACGTGTGCTGCGAATGCTGTCCAGCAGGGGGTATGCAGCAGTTGGCTGAACTCGATACCCCAGGCAATGCCCAGCGTCAGCAGCGCCAGCACCCACGCCGGGCTGCGTGGCAGCAGCAGCGCCCACAGCAGATAGATCATCAACGCCCACAGGGCATCCCCGATGAACTGCGTATACAGCACCGGCAGGTCGGCGCTAAACAACCGCGCGGGTGCGCCCAGCGCGATCACCAGCAGCACCGCCAGCAGTGTGTTCCGGCGGCGGCGTGGCAGTGGGGTGGTCGGCGTGCCCGGCGCGGCGCTCATCGTTTCAGCCGTGCCTGAATTTTCTCGCTGCGCAGTTCGCGCAGGGCGTCGGCGGCAATCCAGCGCGCGGTTTTGTCGTCCATCTGCCGCAGTTCTTCCGCGCAGGCGATGGCGGCGGCGTTGAGCATACGGCTGCGTTTGCCGGTCTGGCGCAGCAGCCAGTTGACCGCTTTTTTGACAAAGTTGCGCGGGTCGGTTGCTTCACGTTTGACCAGCGGCAGAAATTCAAGAAAGCGTTCGTCCGGCGCTTTTTTGTCATGCACCGCCAGTGTGGTCAGCAGCACGAAGCCCTCGCGTTTGACAAATTCCTGCGGGCGTGCCGTCCACTCTACCCCCTTTTGATAGGCGTAGGGCGTTGCGGCGAACAGGTCACAAATCTGGTCACACAAATCCCAGCTATCCAACTGTGCGACCATACGCTCCAGATCCGCTGCGGTCAGCGCTTGCGGGTCGGCAATGAACGCTGCCAGCAGCCGCGCTTCATGAATGCCGCTGTCCCACAACTGCATGGCAAGGGCATGCCGCTGCGCCCGGCTTTCCGGGTTGCGGGCTTTGCCTTTGATCGTTTTCGCCAGTGCGCGCAGGTTGACCACCGAAATGCCCAGCACGCGCGTTTGCGGGCGAATACCAAAGCGCGCCATCCCGGCACTGTTCGCGGGGTTCTCCTGCGCGATAAGCTGCTGCAGCACCTCGTCCACTGTCATGTGTATGCCTTTCTACCCTGTGTCACTGGCGGTGCAGGGGTTAGCCAGGCGCTGACTGCCCGCCGCCATTTACCCGCGCTGTTCTGCCTTTTCGCTGCCGGGTTCGCGCCCCAGCCGCGCGCGGTACTGCGCGGTGATGTCGGCATCTGCGACCATATCGCCGCCGCGCACCGTCGCGCCGATGACCAGCGCGGCGCTGACCAGCACCATATTCTTGATAATATACTGCCCTTCCAGCGTGGGCGCATACGGGAACTGGGTGAAGGTCTCGGTTGGGAACAGGAACAATGGTGTGATGGTGCCCAGCATTTGCACCGCCAGCAGCAGCAGCGTGGCGCGCATGAATTTGCCGGTCATCAGCCCCAGCCCGATCAGCACTTCCCACGCTGCCAGCACTGGCAGCGACAGCGACGGCGGGACAATGCCAAAGGTCAGCGTTTCGATGGTGCGCGCGGCGAGATCCTGCGCCGGGCTGAGGTCGGGGAAGAACTTGAGCACGCCGAACCAGAAGAAAACCACACCCAGACTAATGCGCAGCAGCGTGACGCCATAACGCGCCATCCAGTGCGTCACCTGAACGTCAAAATGGTTGAACCATGTCCGTAAGCGGGGCATCAGCAGTCCTTTCCTGTACACTTTTTCACAATCACTTTTCAGTATAGACCACAACAGGCACGCTGCGGGGTGTCTCTCACCAGCGCGTAATCTGTCCTGGCAAGCAGACCGCACAGGCAGTAAGGGTCACGGGCAAGGGGGTAACGCCTCCCGTTCAGGTGTTCAGGTGCACAGCACCGGTCAACTGTGTGCGTGCCAGCCATACCCCGTACAGCGGGCGGTTGTAAAAAATTGTTTAACGTTATGCCTGAACCACTAACTCCCACATACCCATCATCCGCGTTCCACGCTATAATGCCGCTGCTTGCCATCTAGCAGTGGCAAACTTCAGGCTGTCAGAAGCTGCCGGGTGTCTTCTCAACCGGGGTTGACGTTCCAACTGGGAGAAGCGATGCAATGATTGAAGTAGAAAACCTTACCAAGAAATATGGCGAAGTGACTGCCGTCAGCAGCATTACGTTTGAGGCGTCTTCTGGGCAGGTGACGGGCTTTCTGGGTCCGAACGGCGCAGGCAAGACGACCACTATGCGTATGCTGACCGGATTCATGCCGCCCACCGAAGGCAAAGCGCTTGTTGCCGGATTCGATGTCTTTGAACAAAGCATGGAAGTACGCAAGCGCGTGGGCTACCTGCCCGAAAGCGTGCCGCTGTACCGCGATATGACCGCCCTGAATTATCTGATGTATATGGGCGAAATTCGCGGGGTTGCTAACCGCCGCCAGCGCGCTATGGAAGCGCTGGAGCGCGTGAATCTGGTCAGCCGTGCCGGCAGCCGCATTCGCACCCTGTCCAAAGGGATGCGCCAGCGTGTTGGGCTGGCACAGGCACTCATGCATGATCCCGAAGTGCTGATTCTTGACGAACCGACCATCGGGCTGGATCCCATTCAGGTGCTCGAACTGCGCGCGCTGGTGCGCGAACTGGGACACGACCATACTGTCCTGTTCAGCACGCACATCCTTTCTGAGGCAGAGCAGGTCTGCGACAAAGTCGTCATCATCAACAAGGGCGAAATTCTGGCGCAGGGCAGCCCAACCGCGCTGCGTTCCGAACTGGAACGCGGTGGGCGCGTGCTGGTCCGTGTGGATGCCGACACAGGCGCAGTGATGGAAACACTGGGCGGGCTGCCGACGGTGGATCATGTCGAGGCTGCGCTGGACGGCGTGGTTGCCGCCCCAAAAGATGCCGACACCGACCCGCGTCCGGAAATCGCTGCGGCAGTGATTAACAAGGGCTGGAAGCTGATCGAACTGCGCCCGCTGGCGGTCAATCTGGAAGAAATCTTCCTGGAACTGACGCGCGCGGCGGCAGCGCGGGCAGAACAAGAAGAAGCACAGGCAGAAAGTGAGGACGCATAAACGATGACTCAGGTGCTAGCGGTTTTTAAGCGTGAATTGAGTCTCTATTTCCGGTCACCGATTGCCTATGCGGTCGCCTTCGCGGTGCTGCTGTTTCTGGGGGTGCTGTTTGCCAGCAACCTGTCCACCTTTGGCACCACCGGGCAGTACCCGGCAGACGCCTTCAATATTAACCCTGCGTACCTCACCTTCCTGATGTTCCTGGTCGCCCCGCTGCTGACCATGCGTCTGCTGGCGGAAGAAACGCGCGAGGGCACGCTGGAAGTGCTGATGACGATGCCGATGAGCGAGTGGCATTTTATCGTCGGCAAGTTTCTGGCGGCGTGGGCATATTTCACCGTCGTGCTGGCGCTGACGCTGGTCTATGTGCTGATCCTCGCCGGGTTGGGGCAGGTAGACGGCGGGCGCACGCTGGCGATGTATCTGGGCACGTGGTTCTACGGTGGCGCAACGATCGCACTGGCGCTGATCTGGTCATCCGTGACCGAAGACCAGGTGGTGGCGGCATTTTTGGGCGCGGCAACCGTGCTGCTGCTCTACTTCGCCAACCAGCTTGCTTCCGCGGTCAACGCTTCCGCCCCGTGGTTGGCGACCATTGTCCGCGAACTCGGTTTGCAGGCACATTACAACACCATGCAGGAAGGCGTTGTGCGCGCGCATGATGTGCTGTACTTCGTGTTTATCATCGTCGGGGCGCTGTTTATCACCACGCGAATTGTTGAAACCCGCCGCTGGAGGGCGTAAGTCATGGCTGAAGAGAATCGCAACCCTGTGTTGGACACCGACAACGAGGTCGAAGAAATCGTCGAGCCAATTATCCCGCCCAGTATCATGCTGCTGGTGGCGCTGCTGGGCATTGCGGTTGCCCTGTGGGCGGCGTTCACGCAGCAGGGCAGCAACAACATCTTCTTCTGGGGTGGGCTGGGCTTCGCGCTGCTGTCGCTGGTCGCCTATGTGCTGCTTGCGCCGCAGCAGTTCACCAGCTTCCTCACTGGGCGTGTCGTGCGCTTCGGCGGGACGAGCATTCTCGTCACCGTGGTGTTTATCGTGGCGCTGACGGCGCTGTATGTTTTTGTGCGGGAGCGTGACTGGAGCGCGGATCTCACCGCCCAGTCAGAGTTTTCGCTCACCGAAGATAACCGCCGCCTGGTCAGCGCGCTGGGCGCAGACCCCAACGTGCCCGCGATCCGCATTCAGGCATTCTACGACGCCACGCTGGTAGACTTGCAGGATCAGCATGCCGTGCTGTTCACCGACATGCAGAACACCAGCGGCAGCAAAATCACTTACGAATTTATTGACATTGACCGCAACCCGCAGATTGCCACCTCCTACCGCAGCGGCAGCGAACAGGAAATCACTAACGGGCAGATTTTTGCCCTGCCGCTGACCGAAAACGGGTCGCTGGACTATACGCGCGTGGAGCTGGTCGGCAACTCGTTCACCTTCTCGCAGGAGCAGGTGCTCGGTGGGGTGCTGCGCGCGGCGACCTATGGCGATTACCGCGCTTATCTTGTGGGCGTGGACAGTGCCTTCATGGATTTCACCACCGACCTGAGCACACTGGAAACGCGCCTGTCCGATGGCGGGTGGGAAGTGACGCGCACGTCATTTGGTGAACTGCTCAGCCCGGAAAGCGAAATAACGCTGAATGACCCGGCGGCAGATGGCGAAGTGCTGATCATCGTCGGCGGCGCGCTGCCGCTGCGCGATGACGAATACGACCTGCTGACCAACTACCTGAACAGCGGTGGCAATCTGGTGATCTTTGCCGAACTCTCTACGCAGGGTCTGCCGGCGCTGGCGCTGGATTTGCGCTGGTCGGAATATCTGTTCACGAACTTCGGCATGACGGTGGGCGAGGATGTGGTGCTGGACCGCACCCAGGCGCTGCGCACGGAACTGATTCCCTATGCAGACGATTTCTCCGATGCCAGCTACATCACCACCGACCTGCGCAGCAATCAGGCACAGGTGTATTTCCAACTGCCGCTGCAAATCCGCGTGCGTGACACCGCCCCGGCAAATGTGATCGTGACACCGCTGGTCTTTAGCAGTGACCAGTCTTACCTGCGCACGATTCAGGACATCAACGACGGCGTCACCGGCGGGCGTCCGGGCGACACGCTGGGACCATTCACGCTGGCGGCGTCTGCCGAAAACACCGTGACGCAGGCGCGGGTCGTGCTCGTCAGCAGCCCGTCCGTGCCGATCAATGACCTGCTGGTCGGCGGGCGCGTGGGCAACCAGGACCTGACGCTGCGCAGCATTGAGTGGGCAGCGCGCTTCAATGAGCGCTTCGGGTCGCTGCCGCCGCGCGCCAGCAGTGGGCTGGATGTGCCGCTGCTGATTAGCAATACGACGGTGGG
>DAOTWP010000223.1:0-2063 GCA_034435675.1 Anaerolineae bacterium | reverse complement strand
AAAACCTTCGACCATCCTGTCGCTGCTGCTGATCCTTCTGCTGGTCGGCGCGGCGATTTTTGTGTGCGGATTTCTGCCGGGGATTCTCGGCAGCATTGCGTTCGAGCAGGTCTGGTTTGTGCCGGGTGATGCCAGCCGCTTTGACCCGGTTGCCAGCTTCGCGGCAGTGCATGACTTTGCCGGGCGAGACTACCAGCCCTACTACCTGGAAGCGCGCTATGTGCGCTCGGATGGCACGCTGGATCTGTTCGCCAGTTATCTGCCGCAGGTGACGTATCGCTTTTTCCGCGAAATTCAGGCCGATAACGCGCCGCCGGTGGGCGCGGGTGGCAGCCTGAGCGGACGGCAGTATGAAGTGGCGCAGGTGCTGATTTCGTCACCGGGGCAGCGGCGGCTTCACTTTAACCTGGGAATGGACCGGGATACCTGGACGCCCAACAATACCAGACCGGGCGAGGCACTGCCGGAGCCGACTTGTTCATTCGCGGAATTGTGGCGTGAAGCCCTGACCCAGGACGCGCCGGAATCTGCTGTCGCGGTGATTCGTTACGACGCAAACGGCTATGAGTTTCGCATTCAGGACACGTCCATTAGTCTGCGGTTCGATGCGGCGTGCGCGGTGGTATCGCGCTGAACTTAAACGCTGGCGGCAGGCTGAACAGTCTGCGCGACACGGGCATAGCGCCAGTGGACCCACACGGCCCAGGGAAGCATAACGCCAAGCAGCGCCGCCGCAGTGACGAAAATATCCTGGAGAGTCCAGCCCTGTTCGATCAGGAAAAAAGCCAGCAGCGGCCCGGCAGCTGCGCCAATGTCCCCGGCGGTGCTGATGGCCCCAAGAAAACGGCCCTGACGGTTCGCGCCGGCGTGGTCGCCCATCAGCGCAGTCGTCTGCGTTTGCAGGACGCTGGTCATCACCGCGCCGAGCAGCAGGCCCGGAATAACCATTAATCCGCCGCCAAACGCGACCAGCAGCAGCGCCACGATGCCCATGCCAAGCGCAAGAATAATGATCGACCAGCGGCTGCCGAGATGGTCGGACAGCAAGCCGGAGAGTGGGGCCGACAGGAGGCTGAGTAAATCCTTGCCGGCGGCGACCATGCCGGTCAGAGTCGTGAGCGGGATGAGCAGCGCGCCAAGCGCCAGCGCCCCACCAATGCGTTCCTGTAACAGCAGCGCCAGGGTCGCGCCGACGATGCCCAGGAAAATCAGCCAGTTGAGGCCCATAATCACTGTCGCTGTCGCCACCGGGATCAGGACTGTGTTGGCGATGCGGACTTTTTCCGCTGATTTTGATGCGGCAGTCGCTTGTGCTGCGTCCGCAGGGCGCGTTTCGGGCAGCAGCAGGAACCAGAGCAGCGCCGCGCACAGGCCGGTACACACGAAGACGACAAACGTCGCCCGGTAGCCGATTACGTCCGCCAGCAGGCCACCAAAGAACGCGCCGCCGACATAACCGGCGAAGGTCCACATATGATAACGCCCTACCAATCGCCCCCGGTTAGCGCTGGTTGCCAGGTCCAGCACAGCAGTGTTGCCCGCCAGCCAGAAGCCCGACCAGGCGATGCCCCACAGCAGACGACCCGCCAGAGTCGGCCAGAAGCCTGCGACGACATAAGTCAGGGCGGCAGTGACCCCAATCACCTGGGAGAACAGCAGCACCCGGCGGCGCGGCAGGCGCTCAATCAGCATCCCATAGGGGCCGTTAAGAAAGATGCGGATCAGGCGGTTGGCGGACAGCATGATGCCGACATCGACCAGCAGAATACCAGCGTCGGCGGTGTGGGTGGGCAGGATGACGTACAGGGCAAGGTCAGCGAACAGGGCCAGCGCGACGCCCAAACCGAGCAGATGTACGAAGGACTCGGCAGATCGAATCCGTCTGGCAGCAGGCAGCATGAAATCCACATTTCTTGAAGTCTGGTTAAACAATTCTTAACATTATGGAGTGAGATCAGCGGGGATGCAAGGGGGCATTCAGGCCATCAGCGAAAGACGGCTCTGCTGCCTGTCAGGACTCAAATCACAAACAAAAAAGGGCGGATCATGGTCCGCCCCTGCCA
>DAOTWP010000222.1:0-13928 GCA_034435675.1 Anaerolineae bacterium | reverse complement strand
TGGACGGGGCACAAGCCGCGCTTTGGCATGGAACTGAACAAAGGCATTCTTTATGCCACCGCCGATAATGCGCTGTTCCGCCGCCGCGAGTTTGTGGTGATTGCGCTTGCGCCGCTGGTGGTCATCAGTGCCGGGGCGCTGCTGGGCACGCTGCTGCTGCCGGGCAGTGCCTATATCCCCGTGACACTGGCGGCGGCGCTGAATGCCAACGGCGCGATTGGCGACCTGTGGATGGCGCGCGCGGTGCTGCGCTACCCGCCGGACATGCTCGTGCGCGATGAACAGGACGGTATTCGCATTTTCGCTGCCGAGAGCATGCCCGCTTAGCCCGCCCGTTTAACCTGGCTGCACCAGCGCGCGGACTGCTGCTGCGTCCGGCAGGCTGCTGCTGCGCAGCACCTCCTGTCCGTTGCGATCAAAAAGCAGGAAGGTGGGCGAAATCTCGAACCGGAAGCGTTCCAGCAGACTGCTGCCGGGGCGCTCGTGAATGTTGAGCAGGATAAAGTTGATCGGCGTGTCCGCAAGGTCGTTTTGCAGCGCACGCACGCCGGGCAGCGCCACCATGCAGCCGACACAGTAATTGGAATAAAGCATCACCAGCGAGGGGTTGCCATTGTTCAGCGTCGCCTCGACCTGCTCGGCGCTGTCAACCGTGCCAACCGGGTAGCGCACCAGCAGCGCGACGAGCACAATTCCCACCGCATAGGCTGCCATCAGTGCACCACGCAGCAGCAGCGGCGGACGCTGCCAGCGCCACAGCAGCAGTGCCAGCACCACCCCACCCACTGCGCTGAAGATTAAAAACGAGAACTGGTTAAAGAACTGCATCGCAATTACAACCTGTTGGCTGATCGGTTCCACTGCGGGGGTCTGGTTTGTGCCCCGGAATACCCCGCCGCTGAATTATAGTGCGCGGGCGCAGCAGCGGCTACGGCTGGATTGCGGCACGGGCAGTCCATGACCGGGGTCATGCTCAAAATTTGACATAATTGTGTTATTCTGTGTTAAAGAGATTCGTGAGTGGGTAGGGGCTGCTACCTCGGTCAGTTTAAGGAATCACCACATGAAACACCATCCTCTTTTCTCAATGTTAACCGCCGGACTGATGCTGCTGCTGGCGGTGAGCAGCGCCGCGCAAACCGCGCAGGACTGTGCCGCGCTGGTCGAACGCGCCTTTGCGGCGATGGGCAGCGATTGTGAAGGCACGGGGCGCAACAGCGCCTGTTACGGCTATGGGCGTGTGGATGCTACGTTTGTCACCGACGTGGCAGAAGGCGTGTTCAGCGAACCGGCTGACCAGGCAGAACTGTTCACGCTGGCAAGCCTGCAAACCGCGCCGCTGAACGTCAGCACCGGGCAGTGGGGTGTCGCGCTGCTGAATGTTGAGGCAAATCTGCCGGATACCCTGCCGGGTCAGGGCGTCATCTTCGTGCTGATGGGCGATACCAGCGTGCAGAATGCTGTCCCCGCAGACAGCGCTTTCACGCCCGCTGATCCGGTCAGCGTCACAACCAATGCGCGCTCGAATATCCGCAGCGGTCCCAGCCGCCAGAACAACGTGGTGCTGGCAGTGGAAAGCGGCACGGCACTCTCCGCCGACGCGCTCAGCCCGGATGGCGCATGGGTGCGCGTGGTGGCTGACGATCAGCTTGGCTGGATTTTCCGCGAGCTGCTGGACGCGCCGGACACGCTGGCAGCGCTGCCAGTGATTACCGCAGACACCCGCACACCGATGCAGGCGTTTTATTTCCGCACGGGCGTGGGGTCGCCGGACTGTGAGCAAGCGCCCGACGCGCTGCTGATTCAGGGACCGGAAAATGTCACCGTTGATCTGGTGATCAACGAGGCGCAGGTCAGCATCAGCTCAACGATTCTGCTGCGCACGTTCATCGGCGAAGACGGACAGCCGTACATGGAAATTCTGGTGCTGGACGGCACCGCAGTGGTCAACAACCTGGTTGTGCCAACCGGCTACAGTGCCATTGCGCCGGTGGGCGGACCGGGCGATGGGGAGCAGACCGGCGACGGGTCGGTGCGGTTGGTGAACTACACGGCGATTCAGGGCGATTGGGCAAGCTGCCGCACGATTACGCCCGAAGAACGTGAACGGCTGATTCTGCTGGAAGCGCTGCCGCCGGAGATCCTGAATTATCTCGTCACCGTGCCAGTAGAGGAAATCGGCATCTGTGCGCCGCCCGGCACACAGCCGCCCGCCCAGACTGGCGGGGGCAGTGTCTCCAACGTGCCCGGCGTAAGCTGTGCCGCCTTCCGCCCAACCTCGCCGCTGGATGGGCTGGCATTTGGCACGAATGTCTTCTACTGGGATGCCGCGCGGGGGGCGACGCGCTACCGCGTGCTGGTCTATGACGAGGTGGGCAATCTGGTGCATACGTTTGAAACTGCCGGCGCGGAAACCAGCCTGGCAGGCAGCATCACGCAGGGGCAGGGCTTGACCTTCTCGTGGGAGGTGCAGGCGCTGGCGGGCGATCAGGTGGCGTGTACCAGCGCGCGCGTGAACATCCTGCGTTCTGCGCCGCCCCCGCCGCAGGAAGACGATCCGGCGCCGCAGCTTCCGCCGTATATCTGCGTGGGCGAAGACCCGTTTGTCTGCCCGGAGGCGTGCCGCGTGCAGGGCTACTATCCGATCTATGACCCGGAAACGTGTCCGAATACTGCCTACATCTGCTACTGCTCCTAGTGCCATGACCGACGACTACAAATCGCTGCTGGCGGCGGCGCTGCTGGACGAAAGCCAGTTCATCAGCGCTGCCTTCAGCGGCAGCACATCCGGTGGCAGTACGGCAGGCGGGGCGGCATGGGTGCGGCTGAATATCCGCCCGGTGCAGCTTAAAGGACGTTATCACTGGCAGTTTGCCTATTTCAACGGCACGCAGACGATCACCAAAAACTACACTGCCGAGACGGTTGCCCCTGCGCTGGACGAAGCGCTGGCGCTGCCGTTTCGCAACTTTCACGTGCAGACTCAGAGGGAAACGTTACAGGTCAACCTGAGCAAAAAGGGCAAACCGCTGGTCAGCCGCAAGCGCCACAGCACCCCACCGCCCGCGCCGGAACTGGCGCATGACCGCCCGCGCCAGACGCTGCTCACGCCGGACGGCGATGCCGCGCTGTTCCTGCGGCAGTTGGGCATGCTCACAGCAGATGGGCGCATCCGCGCGGATATGGCGCACAAGTTTCAGCAGATCAACGATTATCTGCGGCTGGTGGCGGACAGCGGCGCGCTGGCAGCGCTGGGCACGCCGGGTCAAACGCTGCATGTGGTCGATTTTGGCTGTGGCAACGCCTATCTGACCTTCGCCACATACTTTTACCTGACACAGCGGCTGCACCTGCGCGTGCAGATGACCGGCGTTGACCTGAAAGCGCACCTGATGGAACGCCACAATGCCAACGCGCAGGCGCTCGGCTGGGAAGGACTGCGCTTTCATGCCGGGGCGATTCTGGATTACGAGCCAACGGATAACATGCCGCCGCAGTTTGTTATGGCGCTGCACGCCTGCGACACCGCTACCGATGACGCGCTGGCGCAGGGCATCCGCTGGGGCAGCGAGCTGATCGTCGCCGCGCCGTGCTGCCACCACGATTTGCAGGCGCAGCTCGCAAAAGCGCCGACCCCGCCCACGTTCGCGCCAGTGCTGCGCTACGGTATCCTGTTCGAGCGCATGGGCGACGCCCTGACGGACAGTTTTCGCGCGTTGATTCTGCGCATGGCGGGTTACAGGGTTGATCTGGTCGAGTTCGTGGACGCCGAACATACGCCCAAGAATCTGATGATCCGGGCGTTGAGGGGCGAGACAGCAAGCGATTCCCGCGCAGCAGAGGAATACGCCGCGCTGAAAGCGTTCTGGGGCGTGACCCCGCACCTCGAAACGCTGCTCAGCCCGCCCTGATCCTACCCTTTGGGTGTGTTCGGAAATGGGGCAGCGTCGCACGGCATTCAAAACCGCAGCGGCACGGAGAACACAGAGGGACAGATGCAGGCTGCTCCGTGCCCTCTGTGTCTTTGCGGTTCGCTTGGCTGGCACTGTGGGCATTTGCCCCAAAATCCGAATGCGCCCTACCCTTTCGACCAGTTGCGCGAAGCCTTGCAGGGGCGGTATAGTTAACGTGTGAGATCGCGCGCACGCGGCACACGCTTCCCCCAATGTTCCTCTGTTCACGCGGTTCAGACTGATTGAGTATACGAGTTTCTGGAGCAGGCTTTTATGGCAAACGACATCAGCCAGGTCATCAGCGACCTGAGCGAACAGCAGTATATTGCCACCGACGAAATCGCAACCGTGATGTACCTGGCGGATAAACTGGGCAAACCCCTGCTGGCAGAAGGTCCTGCCGGGGTGGGCAAAACCGAACTGGCGAAAGCATGGGCAAAGGCGAGCCGCAAGCCGCTGATCCGGCTGCAATGCTACGAAGGGCTGGACGAGAGCAAAGCCCTTTACGAATGGGAATACGCCAAGCAGATGCTCTATACCCAACTGCTGCGCGACAAGCTGAGCCAACTGCTGGCGGACGCCGAAACGCTGAGCGCGGCGGCAGACCGGCTGGCGCAGGAAGAGGACGTGTTTTTCTCGGATCGCTTCCTGCTGGCGCGCCCGCTGCTCAAGGCGATTACTTCGCCAGAGCCGGTGGTGCTGCTGATTGACGAGATTGACCGCGCCGACGCCGAATTTGAGGCGTTCCTGTTGGAAGTGCTCAGCGATTTTCAGGTGTCTGTGCCGGAACTGGGCACGATCAAGGCGGTGCACCAGCCGATTGTGCTGCTGACCAGCAACAACACGCGCGAACTGAGCGAGGCGCTCAAGCGGCGCTGCCTGTACCTGTTCATTGACTACCCCAGCCAGGAAGCCGAGCTGAACATCGTGCGGATGCGCGTGCCGGAACTGCCGCGCAAGCTGGCGGAACAGGCGGTGCAGGCAGTGCAAAGCCTGCGCACGCTGGACCTGCGCAAGAATCCCAGTGTGTCCGAAACGATTGACTGGGCGAAGTCGCTGGTGATGCTCAACGCAGACCGGCTGGACAAACACACGCTGGAAACCACGCTGACGGTGCTGCTCAAGCACGAGAGCGACGTGCAGAAGGCGAAGCGCGCCATGCTGGGCGCAGGCGACGGCGAACACCCGCTTCAGCGCGGGCGGCGCGACACCCCCAAGCGCTGGAATTAAATGCAAACGGGCAGCAGCCATGATGACTGCTGCCCGTCTTTAATGGATAGTCCCCTTACGCCGGCTGTGCCAGCAGCGCCAGCGCTTCGCGCATCTGGGTCATGTGCGTGACCTGATGCTGCTGGTAGCCCTGCATGTACAGCGTCAGCCGCACCAGCGTGCCCCGGCGCTCCTGCCACAACGCCTCCGGCAGCAGCCGCAGCAGTGCCACCGTCAGGTCTTCGGCGCGGGTCAGTTCCTCGCGCAGCGCCTGATAACTCGGAAATACGGCAACCAGCCCGCCGGTTTGCATCAGGTCATTGCCCGGAAACGCAATCTGGTCATCGCCGCCGCACGCGCCCCAGATGAAAAATTGCTGCCAGCGTTCGCACCAGATCAGATGCGCCATGTTTTCGTTGACGCTCCATTCCTCGGCAGAGGGGCGTTTGGCGAGCACATCCTGCGGCACGCCTGCTACCACCGCCTGCATCTCGGTGCGCAGCCGCGCATATTCCGCCGCCGCCTGCTCCGCGAATGCCGCCGCCGAGTCCGGCACGGTGGGGTCGGGGCGCTGGCTGAGGGTCATTTGCACGCTGTGTTTTTCCGCCCCGCGATAAAACTCCACCGGGATGACATCGCCGCCTTTGTGCGCCGCAATCACGGCGGTGAACTCGGTGAATGTCGGGGTGGGTTTGCCGTCCATGCTGACAATGACGTCATCCTTTTGCAGCCCCGCCTTTTGTGCGCCCATGCCGTCCAGCACGCCGCCCAGATAAATGCCCTGCTCCACCGGCACACCGAGCTTTTTGGCAACATTGGCATCAAAGTTGCCGGGGTAAAAACCGAGCATCGGGCGGCGCTGCACGCGCCAGTCTGCGCCGGTTTCCAGCAGCATGCGCAGCGTTTCCAGCGCGTCCTGCCAGCCCTGCTGCACCTGCTCACGGGTGCGCGCCCATGCCTCGCCTTCGCCCAGCCCGCTGTGGGTCAGCGTAACGCGCGTGCTGTCGCCCTGCGTGCCAGCGCCTTCAGCGTCGAGCAGCACTTCGACCTGCATCACGCCCGGTTCGTCCTTGCCCATCCACGTAAAGGCGATCTTGCGGTTTTCTTCCAGCGCGGTGTACGCGCCCAGAACATGATAGCCGCTGTTCCAGCGCAGCAGCAGCGGGTCGCCCACAGCGGCAAACACCCGCGCGGCATCGCAGCACCATTCCTGCAAGGCGCTGGCATTGGTGAACGCACGGTAAACGGCGGCTGGCGCGGCGGGAACGGTTTTCGTAAAGCTCAGCGTATTACCCATTTTGGCGATCCTTTTGGACTCACAACGAACAAGAATTTATCTATCTACCCGCTTTAGTCACTTAAGCCATAAAATAGGTTCCGTTAAAACCGCAGGTCGCCAGCAGTTTTGAGACACTGTGCCTATTGCAGTCGCGCCAGTTTTCGGTAGATTCTTAGGGTACGATTGGCAACCATCTCAGGCTGAGGGGATTCGACCATGCCAGGATTGCGATTCGACCATGCGGTGATCATCGTGCGCGATCTGAACACTGCCATCCAGGATTACACCCGTCTGGGGTTCACTGTGGTTCCCGGTGGGGAACACCCGGCTTTTAACACGCACAATGCCCTGATTGCCTTTGCCGACGGCAGCTACATCGAACTGCTGACGACCAAAGAGGCGATGTATTTCACGTATCTACAGGTGGCGCTCTCGCGCGATATTCTCGAAGACGAACTGCCCGACGACAGCCTGCCGACACGGCGCTTTTTCACCTCGCTGGCACGCGGTGAAGGCGTGCAGGACTTTGCGCTCGCCTGTGATGACTTTGAGCGCATTACCGCCAGCGCCAGAGTGGGCGGCGTGACCCTGGAAGGACCTTTCCCCGGCAGCCGCGCCCGGCAGGACGGCACACTGCTGGAATGGCAGTTCCTGATGCAGCGTGTGGGCAGGCTGCCGTTTCTGATTCGCGATGTCACCCCGCGTGAACAGCGCGTGCCCACCGACGCCGCCAGCACGACACACGCCAACGGCACGACCGGCATTGACGGGATCAAGGTGCATATCCCGGATATTCACGTTTATCTGCCCGATTTTGTGGCGCTGCTGGGCGACCCGGTCAAAAAGACTCCCGCGCAGGTGGAATTCCGGCTGGAAGACAGCCACATGGAAAGCGGCAGCCGCATGGAAAGCGGCAGTCGCATGGAAAGCGGCAGCCGCATGGAAAGCGGCAGCCGCGTGGTGCTGCGCCAGGCGCCGGAAGACGGTCCGCGCCACACGCTGATTCTGCGCAACCCGCATGTGCGCCGCGCGCAGCTTATGCTCGTCAGCGGGTAGGGACCGGTCGAAACCAATTTGCAACCTTTTCTGCCCCGGCTGCGTCTAACTCTGTGCAAGCATCTAACGATCAGCCCAGCCAGTTTGCCTGATCGCACGCCCGGAGCAGTGAAAGGAGCAATGCAACATGGAAGTCGTCGCCATTGTAGTGCTGCTGCTGTTTGCGGGTATGTTCGCGTTGATGTCGCTGCCGGTGCCCCCACAGGAAACCCCGGACAAGCGGCAAAGCAGCGAACTGCCCGGTATGCAGCCGCCGCAGACGTTACAGTGAGGGGGCACTGTGCGCATCAACGGGGCAGCCGCTGAATCACACTGAACGCCATCCACGCGAGATCGGATGGCGTTTTTGTTTACGGGTATAATCAGGGCAGAAGTTGAGCTGAAGAGGATGCCCGCATGGCACAGCCGGCGGCAGCAGCCAGCACAGGAAACCTGCACCCGCGATGACTACTCCCCCGCCTCCCGGTCCATTTTCGCCGCGCCTGACGGGCGTGCTGTTCGTGCTGGTGCTGGTCATTGTGTTGTTGGGGCTGGTCATCTTTGTGCCGCTGCTGGCGGTCAGTTATCAGGGCTTCCGGCAGGCGACCAGCGGCTTCTGCCAGCTTACCGACCCGGTGTATCAGGCATTGCAAACCAACGCGGAGGGCTGGACAGCGCAGGGCACGGCGCGGCGCTTCAGCGTGGCGGGCAGCACCCAAAGCTATCTGTTCCAGCCGCATTTTTCGGGTGCGGCGCAAACCCCGGTGTTCTTCGTCATCACGCAGGCAGCGCCCGGCAGCCCGGAAGGCGCACAGGGCTATATCGTGCTGCGCGCGGGCAGCCTGCCCCCCTACTGGCGGCAGCGCTATGCCGTGCAGCAGATTGCCGCGACGATTTTCTGCTACCAGCGCGCCGATCTGTGAGCCGGTCAGCGTCAGCTGGTCAGCGTCAGCCGGTCAGCGTGACGGAGCAATCAGATCATGCGTGATTTCTGCGATGCTCCGGCAGCCGCACAGTGCCATTGCCAGGTCGAATTCCTCGCGCAGCAGGCTCAGCGCCCGCGCCACCCCCGCCTGACCATTCCACGCCAGCCCCCACAGCGCCGGGCGTCCCAGCAGCACTGCCTGTGCCCCCAGCGCCAGCGCCTTGAGCACATCCGTGCCGCGCCGGATGCCGCCATCGAGCAGCACCGCCGCGCGCCCGCCGACTGCCGCCACCACTTCCGGCAGTGCGTCCACTGCCGCCAGCGCGGTGTCCAACTGCCTGCCGCCATGATTCGAGACGATGATGCCCGCCGCGCCGTGTTCGACCGCCAGCGCCGCGTCATCGCCGCGCAGTACGCCCTTAACGACAATAGGCAGCGACGTAACGCTGCGCAGCCACGCCAGCAGTTCCCAGGTCAGCCCGCTGTCCCACAGTGAGGCGATGTACGGTGCCAGGGCAGAGGTCGCTTCGTCAACGCCGACGATGCGCTCCATGCCTTCGGTGACAAAATTACGCGCGATGATGCCGTCCGGCAGGGCAAAGCGGTTGCGAATATCTGCCTCGCGCCTGCCCAGCAGCGGCGTATCTACGGTGACAACCAGCGCGGTGAACCCGGCGGTTTCAGCCCGTTCGACCAGCCGCTGCGTGATGACGCGATCCTTATAGACATACAGTTGAAACCACAGCGGCACCCGTGCGACGGCGGCGACTGCTTCCAGCGAATAGGTGGACATGGTGCTGAGGATCACCGGTGTGCCGGTCTGATTTGCAGCGTGCACCAGCGCCAGTTCGCCGTCAGGGTGAGCAAGCTGCATGAAGCCCATCGGCGCGATCAGCACAGGGAACGGCATGCCTGCCCCCAGCACCTCTGTACCCAGACTGCGCGCTGCCACGCCGCGCAGCATACGCGGACGCAGGGCGATACGCTCAAATGCCGTGTGATTGTTGTGCAGCGTAATGCCGTCGTTCGCGCCGCCCGCATAGTAATCGTAAGCCATGCGCGACAGCCGTGCATAGGCGAGCGCCTCCAGTTCAAACAGGTTGGTCGGGTCGGTGTCGATGCCTGGCTGCATAGGGGTATCCTCAGGAGTTTGTTGGGGGTGGCTTATTGGACCTGTGCCAGCACGCGCGTGATCTGCTCGATGTGCTCTACGTCATGATAGCCCACCTGCACCAGCGCGTCGAACAGGGTGAAATAGCCGCGTGTCGGGTGTGTGCCCGCGCGTTCATAGGCGGCGTCGGGCAGCGCTGCGAAGAATGCCGCCGTCTGCTGGCGCGAGGCAAGCAGTTCAGCATAGACCTGCTGCATGTCCTGCTGGTTATAGGCGCGTTCGTGTGCCAGCGCCTCATGGTCATAAGCGGGCAGATCGGGCAGATCCTGAGCCAGGATCAGCTCCGCGCGCCCGCGAAAGAAGCCGTCAAAATCGCGCAGGTGACACACAATTTCCAACGTCGTCCAGCCGTCGGGTCCGTCGCGCAGGGTGGTCACTTCCTGCGGCGTCACCCGCGCCAGAATGCTGCCCAGCATTTTGACCGTCGTGTGCATCAGGTAGAACTGGCGTTTGCGCAGCTTGTCCAGCAGTTCGGGTGTCATTGTACATCCCTTCTCTCGCGATCGAGCACTTCACGCAGGTCATTCAGAATCCAGATAATCGCCCGTTTCAGCTCATTTTGCAGCGCTTCGCCGCCGGGAATGGTGTTCTCGTAGACGATGAAGCGCAGATGGCGGATGTCGAACGGCAGGTCTTCTGGCGGCGTCTGCGTAATCAGCACGGCGGGTTTGCCCAGCGTATGCGCGATGCCCAGCTCGTAATAGACGTTGGCGTTTATTTCGCTGACCTCGGCAATCACCAACCGGCAGGCGTTCAGCGCCGCCCAGACTTCCTGCATAATCACACCGGTCAGCGAAGAAAACTCGTCCCCGCGCTTCACGGTCAGGTTGAGCGCTGCCAGCGTGGGGATGACGATATTCTGGTAGACGGCGTCGTACTGCGGGCGGAAGGGCATAATCATGAACACATCGCTGCGGAACTGGCTGCTGAGCGCCGGGGGACCAAACAGCGGTTTGACCATCTGCGTGTCGCCGTTCTGCTGCGGCTGCGGCGTGGTCATCTGCTGCGCCAGATGCACCTCAAACGCGCGGCGCACCAGCGCTTCCAGGTCATCATCCACAATGTTCAGCGCGCGGCGCACCTGGGATTCAAACAGGGCATCGGGCGCGGCGGGTCCAATCACGACTTCGGGTTCCGTTGTCGAAAAGCTGGCTGTGGCAGGCGGCGGGGTGACGACCACATCCCGTGCAGCGTCCACCGGGGCGGCGGCTTCTGCCTGCGCCATAAAACCCTGCGCGGCGGGTGGGCGCAGCAGGCGTCCCTGGCGGTGCAGCCGTTTGAAGTTGTGCAGCGCGACGATGACCTGTGCCTGCAAATCTTCCAGCGTGTCGAAATAATAGACCACATGCGCTTCGCTCAGGCGCTGCCGGAACGCCTGCATGCGTTCGTCACCGCGCCCGCGCGCTGCCTGCGAAATGAAAATGAAGCAGGCGACGCCACTTTCCAGCGCCAGATCGTATTCCAGTTCCAGATGCGAACGGTTATAGCCCGGCAGCACTGCGCCGTATTCCTCGTTATAAATGCCCAGCAGCATGTCGGCGTCGTTGAGGATGCCGCGCACCGTGTTGAGATACTGCGCTTCGTTCTGGCTGTTGCCCAGATCATCAAGCGTAACCAGCGACAGTGGAAACTCGCTGATACGCCACAGCGCCGCCTTGACCGCCTGCACCTGCTGCTGTGCCTGCCTGTCACCGCCGCTGCTGATGAAGACTTTGTACGTCATTGGCAATGTCCTTATTTGTGTTGAGGTGTGTTGCTTTCACCGCAATCTGCACGTATTGTAGAATGTGCGCGTTCGATTGACCAATAGCTGATCCAGGCAGCAGACCATGACCAGTGCCTTTTTTCGTTTTCATGCTGAACTCAACGATTTTTTACCCGCGCGTTTCCGCCAGCAGACACTGGCGCACACGTTTGACCGGCGTGCGTCAATCAAGGACATGGTCGAGTCGCTGAATGTGCCGCACACCGAGGTTGACCTGCTGGTGATTAACGGTGTGTCGGTGGATTTTGATGCCATTGTGCAGTCGGAAGACCGGATTGATGTGTATCCTGTACAGGGGAGCGCCGGGGTGACGCTGGCAAACCGGGTGGTGCTGCGTCCGCCGTTTCCAGGGCGGGCGCGCTTCGTTCTCGACACGCATCTGGGGCGGCTGTCGTCGTACCTGCGTATGCTGGGGTTCGACACGCTGTATCGCAATGATTATGCCGACGACGAACTGGCGCGGGTTGCCGACGAGGAAACGCGCATTCTGCTCACACGTGATCTGGGGCTGCTCAAACGCGGCAGAGTGGTCTACGGCTACTTTGTGCGGGCGACAGAGGCGCGGGCGCGGCTGCTGGAAGTGACCCGGCGCTTTAATCTGCTGCCCGATATTCAGCCGTTTCGCCACTGTCTGAAATGCAACGGGCTGGTCACGCCGGTCAGCAAGGCGCAGGTGCTGCACAGCCTGCCGGGAGACACGGCGCAGATTTTTGACGAATTCCACCGCTGTGATCGCTGCGGGCAGGTGTTCTGGAAAGGCTCGCATTACGCGCGCATGCAGCGCCTGCTGGACGACGTGTTCAGCAGTACGTGAACCAGGCGGTTGACCGGTTCTTCCGCAGATCCTCCTGCTTACCCTGCTCACCCAGGGGAACCTGCTTGCCATATCAGCATCTCTGCCTGCACAAGTGGGTCAATGTTGTTAATCTGATGGTGCTGGATTACAAGGATAACGCTTCAATGCGCTCAGCCGTGCACGTTTCGCCACACGTTCAGTATCATTCATCGCAAGCAGAAAAACAGTAACACGACCTTCAGGCGTTAAGCCAACAATCTGTGCCCCCTCAAGCCGAAAATGCTCTTCCCAGCGGTCAATGCGTGGATTGAACAGGGTTGTGACGGCTCCGGTGTCCTCATCAATCGAGGCAATATCACTCCCTTTGTGACGATTGCAGTCGATACAACTGAGGCATAAGTTGTTGAATACGGTTCTGCCGCGATGTTTTTCGGCAATGATATGATCCACTTCATGTGGGAAGAAGTTATCACGTCGTGCCAGTCGGCAATACTCGCAGCAATCCCTTGCGCGCTCAATGACCTGATGCCGGAGCGCATCAGGAATATTGCTCATGCGCTGGCTTCTTTTTCATGCGCGCGGATTTTCAGCATGCTCACGAAGTGATTAATGCGCAGCAGCTCGTCTAATTCCTGCCCTTCTTCCGCGGTGAGCAAGTCGCTGCGGTTGCGGTCGAGTAGATAGACAACACGCGCCGCCATCTCTGCCGACGGTTCAAACTGGATGATCTGCTGCGGAGTCGGGCTGGTGACAAGGAAGGCGTAAATTTCATCCCAGTGGCTCGCGCGAACGGCAGTCTTAACCATGACTGTCTCAACTCCTGATCAAACTTTAGTATAGTACATGATACACCGGAATGAGCATCTCACGGCGATGTTATCGCACATTGTAACTGGTGTCCGTTTCGTTGTCAGCATGATTGCTTGCTGACCATTTCAGCTTCAGTCACGGGGCGGCATGGGGGCATCCGCGCCCATCAGTGCCGCCGCTGCCTGCGTGCCCGCCCACGCAACCCCCAGCCGCGCCAGCACCGCTGCTGCCTGCTCATATTTCTGCCGCCAGGTGTGCTGTGCCGCAAATGCGCGCAGCGTCGCCGTGATCTGTTCCCGCTGTGCCAGCGCTTCCTGTACCGCCTGAATACCGTCCGCCGCCGTGACAATCTCCCAGTAATGCGCATCAAATTCGCGCAGAAAGGGCACACAGGTGGCGATGATGGGCAGCCCGGCGGCAGCGTACTCGAAGAACTTCATCGGGGCGACCTCGTGAATGCGCTGCTTGATCTGTTCGCCATAGAGAATCAGCCCGATGTCGCTGTTCAGCAGGTAGGCAGGCACCAATTCCGGTTGAACAGCGCCCAGCGCGTAGACGTTGGGCGGGGCATTGACTGCCGCCAGATTGGGCAGAGGTGAACCAACAATGACAAACGACACCTGCGGCTGCTGCCGGGCAATGTTCGCCAGCAGATTGAGATCCAGCCACTGCGTGTTGCCCAGTGCGATTGCGCGCGGGCGTGGAAGCTGCGCCAGGGCGGCAGGTTCGGGCTGCTGGCGCTGGTACGGCTCCAGCTCCACACCGTGTATAATCGTCGTGAGTTTGTGCTCCGGCACAGCGTACTGCTCGCGCAGATGCCGGCGCAGCGCGGGCGCGGTCACGATGACGTGGTCGGCAATGCGGTAATTGTGCTGCTGAATCTGCGCGCAGGTGACGGGCACAGACGGAAAATGCACGTAGTTGTCGGTGACATGGAACACCAGCGGGCAGGGTGGAAACAGGTCACGAATGCCGCCCCCTGCCC
>DAOTWP010000221.1:0-10646 GCA_034435675.1 Anaerolineae bacterium | reverse complement strand
TCATCCCGGATTTGTCTTACGATGAAGTGGCGGAACTGGCGTATTTTGGGGCGCGCGTGCTGCATGCCCGCATGATCGCGCCCCTGCGCGAGCACAAAATCGCTCTGCGGGTCAAAAACGTTTTTACTCCTCAGCATCCCGGCACGCTGATCCAGGACTTACCGTTGGGCAAATCGGCTTCGATTAAGGCGGTCACGTCTATTCAGGGATTGGGGCTAACTGCTGTACACGCCGGGTCACTGGCGGAAATCAACATCCTGATTGACGAAGTGCTGCGCGAAACGACGGGCAGATACGGCGAAATTACGATTTCCGCGCAGTCGTCTACACAGAGTTTTCTATGCATCATCATTCCCACCAGCGTGGGACCGGATGCCATTTATGGCGTCAAGAATGCGCTGGAAAAGCGCCTGCTGCGCGAACGTCTGGGGTGGCAGGTACAGCCCGTGACAGTAGTCACAGCGATTGGTGCCTACCTGAACCAATCGCCGCACCTGTTGGCGCAAATTTTCGGCGTGTTGGGTGAGACCCGCGTGCTGGGCTTGGCGCAGGGACCCGCCCATTGCAGCCTGTCGCTGGTGGTTGAACCCCACAATGCTGAACGGGTCCTGAACAACATTCACGAGCTGATCATCAGTAGCGATTGATGTAGCGTTCCAGCTCCCAGTGGGTGATTTGCCGGTGGTAGTCTTCCAGTTCCTGCTGCTTGAGCGCCAGGTAGCGGTCAATAATAAAGGGTCCCAGCGCCCCGACGATCACATCATCCTGCTGTAACGCATCCAGCGCCGCCTCCAGAGAAGTTGGCAGCACTTCCAGATGACGCATGCGGCTGCGACTTTGCTGAAGCAGCAGGGTTTCTTCCAGTGGGTCGGGCAGCGACATGCGGTTACGGATGCCGTCCAACCCGGCTTCGAGCATTACGGCAGTTGCCAGATAGGGATTGCTGCTGGGGTCAGGGCAGCGCAGTTCCAGTCGTGTATGCGCTTCGCCTTCCTCCCCGACATGCGGCACCCGAATCAATGCCCCGCGGTTGATATGCGCCCATGTGACATAGACCGGCGCTTCAAAGCTGGTGCCCAGGCGCTTGTAAGAATTGATTAGCGGTGCAAGAATGGCGCAGATGGCGCGCGCATGCGCGAGCTGCCCCGCCAGAAAGTGCCGGGCAAGATCAGACAAGCCATATTCATGCTGCGAATCGCCAAAAACATTGCGTTCGCCGTCTGCCTCGTGCAGGCTCTGATGTGTATGCATGCCCGAACCCGGCAGATTGGCATCCGGGCGGGGCATAAAAGTGCAGTGCAGGTTGTGCTGCTGGGCAATTGCCTTGAGTACCACCCGCGCCGTCAGCACATTGTCGGCACTGCGCAGAGCATCGGTATAACGTAGGTCAAATTCGTGCTGCCCGTGACCAATTTCAGAATGAGACGAATTGACGCGAATGCCCATCGAGTTCAGCGCACCGATCATCGCCTGCCGGATACCGCGCGCGTGGACATCCGCAATGTCAAAATAGCCACTCTCATCATAGGGCGGTGCGCCCAGGAGTGGACGGTTGTTCTCGTCAGTACGGAAGAGGAAAAATTCCAGTTCCATGCCCGTTTTGTAGCTAAAGCCCATCTGCCGCGCACGTGCCAGCACCCGCAGCAGCACATTGCGCGGGTCGCCGATGAACGGGTCGCCGCCGGGGGTATGCACCGAGCAAATCAGCCGGGCAGTTCGCGACCCGCTGTTTTCCCACGGCAGCACGGCAAAAGTGTTGGCGTCCGGCAGCAGCACCATATCGCTTTCCGCGACCCGCCCAAAGCCTTCAATCGCCGAACCGTCAAAATGCAGCCCATGCACGAGGACATTTTCGATTTCCTCTGCGGGCACGGTCACACTTTTGACACCGCCAAGAATGTCTGTAAACCACAGATCTACAAAATTAATATGCTGTTCTTCGATACGTGTCAGCAGCGGGTGTTTATGGGCAGAATTCATCAGTAAACCTACACTTCAGTGATTGAACAACTTGTTGTAATAGAGTATACAAACCCCCATGCCTTGCGACTACGGGGCAGATCACCAAAATCGCCTGGATGAAGATTGTTACCGTCTGACAACCGACGACGCCTGCACCTCTGTCGTCCTCAGCCCTGCGGGTCAGTGATTGCGCCCAGATGCCGCAGCAGCGCATCCGCCCCCAGCAGATAACTGCGCCAGCCAAAACCACAGATTTGCCCGACGCAGACCGGCGCAATCAGCGAATGATGCCGGAATTCCTCGCGGGCGTGAATGTTAGAAAGATGCACTTCAACCACTGGAATCTGGATTGCCGTGACGGCATCGCGCAGAGCGATAGAGGTGTGGCTGTAGCCACCGGGATTAAAAACGACCCCATCTGCCCAGCGGCGCGCAACATGCAGGATGTCAATCAACTCACCTTCGTGGTTGGAATGCTGTGCGCGAACCTGCGCGCCATACTGGTGTGCATGTGCGGTGACAAGGCGGTTGATGTCCTCCAGCGTGGTCGTGCCGTAGATTTCCGGTTCACGTGTGCCGAGCAGGTTGAGGTTGGGTCCGTGCAGCAGTAATAATTGTCTGGTCATAATTTTTTCTCTTGGCGTTTTCTGGTGGTTGCAAGACCACCCATCATGGGTTCAAGCTGCTTAACACATCCAGCACCAGATTGCTTGGTACATTTTCCATGATAGTCGGCTGTCCGGCAGCGCGCAACAGAACAAAGCGCGAACGCCCCGACTGCCACTTTTTGTCGGTGGACATCGCGTCCAGCACTGCCTGTGGTGTCAGCCCGTTCAGGCGGGTCGGCAGCCCTGCATGCTGCACAAGCTGTTCCACGTATTCCGGCAGTTGACGGTCACACAAACCGACTGCCGCCGACAGTCGCGCCGCTGCCACCAGCCCGATAGCAACGGCTTCACCGTGCGGAATGGTATAGGCGCTGACCTGCTCGAATGCATGTGCGAAGGTGTGCCCCAGATTCAGGTGGGCGCGGATATTCTGCTCGTAGGGGTCCTGCTGGACGACATTCACCTTGACCTGCACAGCGCGGGTAATCAGCGTTTCCGCCTGTGTAGGCTGCCACAGGTGCGGGTCAAGCAGCGCTGCATCTGCCAGCAAGCCGTGTTTGAGCACTTCTGCCATGCCGCAGCGCCATTCCCCCGGTGGCAGGGTGCCCAGCAGTGTTGGGTCAATCAGCACTGCTTCCGGCTGCTTAAACACCCCGACAAGGTTCTTGCCCTGCGGCAAATCAACGCCGACTTTGCCGCCAACACTGGCATCAACCATCGCCAGCAGGGAGGTTGGAATCTGGACAAAGCGGACGCCGCGCATGTAGGTTGCTGCGGCGAAACCCGCCGTATCCCCCACCACGCCACCGCCGAACGCCAGTACCGTGCCGCTGCGATCCAGTCCTGCCTTCAGAAAGCCAGCATAAAGCTTTTCCACTGTCGCCAGTGTTTTGTGCTGTTCGCCATCCGGCACGGTCAGCACCGGCACGCCGGGCAGCGCCGCCCCAAGTGCTTCGCCATAAATCGCGGCGAGGGTGGTGTTCGTGACGACTACACTGCGCTGGGTCTTGAGGATGGGCAAAAGGTCAGTGCTGTGTTTCAGGCAGCCATTTTCAATGACGATTTCATAACTGTCGCCGGGCACTGTCACCTTCAGACGCGCCATAATGTTTCAATCTCCTCTGCCAACTGTTGCGGTGTCTTGCCGGATGTATTGACCTGCTGCGGAATCAAGGCGTAAACCGGCAGTCGCTGCGCATACAGTGCGCGCCAGTCGCCTTTCAGCAGGGGACGCTCGGCAAAGCCAGGGGTATCTGCCAGCCGCGCCAGAATCTCATCAGGCGGGGCGGTCAAACACACGACCAACCCGGTCTGCTGCATGACGGCACGGTTCTGGGCATCAATCAGCATGCCGCCGCCGGTGGCAATCACGCAGGCGGTACGATTCGCCAGCTCCCGGCAGACCTCGCTTTCAAGCCGCCGGAAGCCCGCTTCGCCCTGACTGGCGAAAATCTGCGGGATCGAGCACCCTGCCTGCCGCACAATCTCGTTGTCCGAATCGACAAATGCCCAGTCTAGCCGCTGCGCCAGCAGCCGCCCAACAGTAGTTTTGCCAGTGCCCATGAATCCGGTGAGTACGATGTTACGCAGCATTGACATAGATCTAATAGTCGTAACCAAAACGCCAGATGTGGTTATCCATCGGCAGGTCTTCCAACCTCGCCTGCCGCAGCGCAGTGAAACGGTGCTTGAGTTCATCAAGGCTATCGCCGCCCAGCTTTTCCAGCAGTGCATCTGCCAGCACCAGCGCCAGCATCGCCTCACCAATAGGCACGGCACGCGGCAGCGCGCAGAAATCGCTGCGTTCATAGGTGGTCTGTTCGGGTTCGCCTGTCGCCAGGTTCACCGAGTCCAGCGCCTGTAAAATGGTCGCAATCGGCTTCATCGCCACACGCACGACTACCGGCTCTCCGGTTGTGATGCCGCCCTCAAGACCGCCGGCGCGGTTGGTGCGGCGCAGCAGCGTGCCGTTTTCGCCCAGCACAATTTCATCGTGTACCTGCGTGCCGCGTTTGCCCGCGTTTGCAAAGGCGTCGCCAATTTCTGCACCTTTCATCGCTGGGATGCTGACCATCGCGCTGACGATGCGCCCATCGAGCTTGCGATCATAATGCACATGTGAACCGAGTCCTGGCGGCAAACCCAACGCAACGATTTCCATGACGCCGCCCAGCGTATCCTTATCAATCTTGATTTGCCGGATCGCTTCGTGCATCTGCTCCACAACAGAAACATCCGGGCAGCGCACATCGTTGGCTTCTGCAAGCAGAAAGCGTTCCGCATAGGGCAGCGCTGCATCAAGCCTCGCTGTCACGTCGCCGATCTGGACGACATAACCACCAATGCGGATGCCGAATTCTGCCAGCAGTTGCAGGCACACTGCCCCGGCAGCGACACGCATAGTCGTCTCGCGGGCGCTGGCACGTTCGAGCGCCAGACGCAGTTCGCGGTAGCCATACTTGATCGCGCCGGTGAGGTCTGCATGACCGGGGCGCGGGGTGGTCAGGGGTGCAATGTCTTTTTCGACCCAGTTCTTGTAATCGCGATTTTCAACCAACAGCGCAATCGGCGCGCCGGTAGTCTTGCCTGCTACCACGCCGGACGCAATGCGCACCGTGTCGCGTTCGATTGCCATACGCCCACCGCTGCCGTACCCCTGCTGCCGCCGCGCGAGTTGCAGGTTGATGTCTTCGGCGGTTAACGGCAGTCCGGCAGGCATTCCTTCGAGGATCGCCGTCAGCAGTGGACCGTGTGACTCGCCTGCGGTAAGTAGTCGAAGCATCTGCCCATCCTAAAGTGTAAGTTCTACCTGTTGAAGAAAAACCGAGAACCCCAGGCGCTGATAAAATGCTGCAGCACGCTCGTTAAACGACCACACGCTGAGGGCGATTCGATCTGCCTGCTGCTGCTTGCCCCACGCGCTGACCTGCTGCATCAACGCTTCGCCACAGCCCTTGCTGCGGTACTGCGGCGCAACTGCAATCTGGTCCACCACAACCAGTCTCATAGCATAAGTATAGAGGTTTTCCGGGCGCTCACGCAGAATCAGGTAGACGTAGCCGACTAACTCGCCATCCACCTCGGCGACAAAATAGACCTCACCAGGTGCCGACAAACGCCCCACGATTTCGGCAATCAAGGCATCCGTGACCTGCATTGGCTTGAAGATATCCGGTCGTGCCGCGACATGTAGTTCCTGGACGGTGAGGATAAGCCCGGCGATTTGCTCCACATCAGCCGCAGTTGCCTGTCGAATGGTTACGTGCATCGCTGCCGCTCCTTCCGCTCTTCATAAACTCAAGGTTGCTCCAGCGCTGCGCGCACTGCCGCAAACATTGCCTCAAGCGGCGCTTCGCGTCCAGTCCACAGCGCGAATGCTGCTGCCCCCTGTCGCACGAGCATACCCAATCCACCGACAGCGCGCAGTCCCTGCGCCTCCGCCTGCAGCAGCAACCGGGTCTTTGCCGGGCGGTAGATCATGTCATACACGACACCGCCCGATGGCAGGGGCAGATCTTCGCGCCAGGGTGTTGCATCAGGGTGCGGGTGCATGCCCGCCGGCGTACAGTTGACGACCAACGCTGCATTCGACAGCGCTGCCTGTTCGACGCTTAGCAGTTCCGCACGCACGAGCAGATCGTCAAGCATCTGCTGTGCCTTATCCGGCGAACGGTTGACAACGCTCACCTGCGCCCCGCTGTATGACAGGGCATAGACGGCTGCCCGCGCTGCGCCACCCGCCCCCAGCACCAACACCCGCTGCCCGGTGGGATCAATGCCATTAGCACGTAGATCCTCGATGAAACCAACAGCATCGGTGTTATAGCCGCGATTGCTGCGCAGATCAATCGTATTGACTGCGCCAATGCGCTGCGCGGTTTCGTCGGGCAGGCAGTGTTTAAGCGCTTCCTGTTTCAGCGGAATGGTGACATTCACGCCGATATACCCCCCTTCGTTGCGCAGCGTGCGTAGGCTGTAGCCCACGATGTCTGGCGGCACAGGCAGCAGATCGTAGTGCCAGTCGTGCATCCCCAGCGCCGCGAATGCCGCGTTATGCATTACCGGGCTAAGGCTATGCGTGATGTTCCAGCCAATGACGCCGACCCTGTTCATGCGATCACCGCATCCTGTTCCGTGATACGTCCGCCCAGCGCTGCCAGTGTCGGCGCGAAACCGGGGAACGAATCCGCCGTACAACGCGAGTCGTTGACGACTGTTTCGCCTGATGCCAGCAGCCCGGCGACAGCAAGGCTCATGGCAATGCGGTGGTCATCGTGCCCGTCAACCAACCCGCCACGCAGGGACTGCGCCCCATCAATGCTGAAACCGTCACTAGTTTCGGTAATCTGCGCACCTAGTTTTGCCAGTTCTGCCGTCATCACTGCCAGTCGGTCGGTTTCTTTAACGCGCAGTTCTTCGGCATCGCGCACTGTGGTGTGCCCTTCCGCGCACAGCGCGGCGACCATCAATGCGGGGAATTCGTCAATCATGCGCACCACCAGATCGCCGCCAATCTCAATTCCCGTGAGCGTGCTGTGGCGCACGCGCACATCACCCGCCGGTTCGCCGCCTTCGTCGCGCTGATTGGTAATGCTGATGTTTGCGCCCATTGCCAGCAGCGCATCCAGCAGTCCGGTGCGTGTGCTGTTCAGGTTAACGCTCGTGATGGTGATATCGCTGCCGGGCACAAGCGCGCCCGCGACCAGCAGGAAGGCGGCAGACGAAAAATCACCCGGTACGGTGAGGTCAAGCGGTTTGAGTGCGCCGTTGGGCTTAAGCACAATCATGCCACCCTCTACTGCCAGATCCGCCCCCATTGCCAGCAGCATTCGTTCGGTATGATCGCGCGCGGGACCGGGCTGTACAACAGCGGTGGTGCCTCTGGCGAACAGTCCCGCCAGCAGCACGGCGCTTTTGACCTGCGCGCTGGCGATGGGCATTTCATAGCGGATGCCGGTCAGCGGGGCGGGCTGGATGCGCAGCGGCGCGCGATCTTCGCTGGCGGTGATGTCCGCGCCCATCATGCGCAGCGGCGTGATGATGCGTTTCATCGGGCGGCGGCGGAGTTGTTCGCTGCCGTCGAGTGTGCTAGCGAAGGGCTGCCCGGCGAGAATCCCTGCCAGCAGGCGGATGCCTGTGCCAGCATTAACCAGATCAAGCGCCTGTATTGGAGGCTGCAACTGCCCCCCGTGCAGGGTCAGCGTATGTGCATCATGGCGTTCCACTGGCACGCCAAGCGCCTGTACCGCCCGCAGCGAGGCTTCGGTATCGCCTGCCGCCAGCCAGTCACGCACCTGCGTCGTGCCCGCCGCCAGCGCCCCAAACAGCACCGCGCGGTGTGAAATGGACTTGTCACCGGGCACATGAGTCGCGCCATTCAGCCCAGTGGTGGGGTGAACGACAAAACTACCCTTTGCCATTGCTGCCTCCATTCTGATAGTAGTGTTCCATCCAGTGCAGACGCGCATCGCGCACTGGCGACAGCAGCGCCGAAAGTTCACGTTCTTCGTGCGAAATCAGCAGCGCTTCCAGCCGCGCCAATTCCATGCGGAATAGTGCCAGCAGAGTGGCAACAGCCTGTGTGTTCGTGCTGAGGATATCGCTGAGCATGGCAACATCACTGCCCGCCAACCGCGACATATCGCGGAAGCCGCCTGCCGCAAGCTGCCACACGGCGTCATCGCGCTGTGCTTCGCGCGCGGCTGTTGCCACCAGCGCCGCGCTGAGCAGATAGGGCAGGTGACTGATCGCGGCAACCACGCGATCATGGCGCGCTGCTTCCATCTCAATCGGGATTGCACCCAGAGCATGTACCAATGCCAGCGCCCTCAGCCGCGCGGCAGGGGTGTTGCGGCGGGTGGGACACAGCACAAAAGGGCGCCCCTGATAAAGTGTTGGGTCGCTCGCGGTCACGCCATTATGCTCTTTGCCGGTCATCGGGTGTCCGCCGATTGCCTGAATGCCCACCGGCAGCAAGCCCATAGCATCACAGATGTCTTCTTTAGTGCTGCCCAGATCCAGCAGCAGCGTGTTCGAGCGCAGATAAGCGCCAATGCGCCCGCGCACCATGCTGACGATGGCGCGCACCGGTGCGGCAAGCACGACCACATCCGCGTCCGATACTCCTGCCTTGAGTTCATCTGTTGCGCTGTCTGCAATGCCGTTTTCGATGGCGTAAGCCCGTGTCTGCGGGTCGGGATCAACTGCGGTGACTGTCCCTGCGAAAGGGCGCAGCGCCAGCGCCAGCGATCCGCCCATCAGTCCCAGTCCGACGACTGCGAGATGGCGGCAGCTAAATCCTGCTGCGACAGCGGTTTGTTCCGTAAAGATGTTTTCCATATGCTTCTGTCATGAGCCTCTGCCGCAGCCTACGCAGTACGCCCGACGGCTTCTGCGACCAGACGGACTTTTTGCATCATGCTTTTGAACGCCTGCGGGGTCAGACTTTGCCGCCCGTCGGACATTGCTTCAGCCGGATTAAGGTGGACTTCGAGAATCAGCCCGTCTGCGCCTGCCGCCACCGCCCCCAGCGACACAGGCTCGACATATTCTGACAGTCCTACACCGTGACTCGGATCGGCAAGCACGGGCAGGTGGGTCAGACGCTTAAGCACCGGGACGGCGTTAAGGTCGAACGTGTTGCGGGTATATTTCTCAAATGTGCGGATACCCCGTTCGCAGAGCATGACACGCTTGTTGCCATGCGACAACACGTATTCTGCCGCCATCAGCAAGTCCTCAATGGTGCTGGACATACCCCGCTTGAGCAGCACCGGATGCTGACTTTCGCCAACAGCATTGAGCAGGGTGAAGTTCTGCATGTTGCGCGCGCCCACCTGCAGCACATCCGCGTACTGGCAGACCATCGGCACCAGCGCAGGATCCATTACTTCTGTAACGATGGGCAGCCCGGTGATGTCGCGCGCTTCTGCCAGCCATTGCAGCCCTTTTTCGCCGAAGCCCTGAAAACTATAGGGCGAAGTGCGCGGCTTGAATGCGCCACCGCGCAGCGCGGTTGCTCCTGCTTCTTTGACCGCGCAGGCGCTCTCAATAATCTGTTCCCGTCCTTCCACCGAGCAGGGTCCCGCGATAACCAGCACCTTGCTGCCGCCCATATGCGAGCCGTTCAGCGGGACAAGGGTGTCCGCCGGGTGGAACTGGCGACTGGCGAGTTTGTACGGTACAGAGATGCGGATAGCATCCTCAACGCCGGGCATGCTGGCGTAGTTTTCCTGCTTGAGTGGTGTTGGGCTTTCGCCAACGATGCCGATGATGGTGCGCTCCTCGCCTTCCGACAGATGCGCATGATAGCCGTCATTTTCAATCCGTGTAATGACATCCGCGATTTCTTTAGCGCTTGCCTGTACTTTCATGATAACGATCATCTCGATTTCCCCTCTAAAGCTATTTGATAATGTCTGCTGGTTGTGTATTCAGATCAGGGCGCAGCACCTGCGCACCCCGCAGATAAACATGCTGGATTTCGCGCTGCCCTTTGGTTGTATTCCAGTGAATCAGCACGCGAATGCAGCGTGGCAGCCCACCGGGAACCGGCATCTCCTGGCAGCCCATCAGCGCGGTGGACTGCCAGCCAATGTCGCGGGCAGCTTTTGCCGGATATGCCGCCGTCAGGTCCGGGGTGCAGGTAAAGATCACGCTGGCAACATCGTCCTCATCAATCGTGTTGGCAGCGATCATTGCCCGCAGCAGTTCGCGCGCTGCCTGAAGAATTGCCTCGGCGCTGTCTTCATCAACGGTGATTGCCCCGCGCACCCCGCGCACTCTATAGACCTGCTGCTGTTCGGCTGGCATCCTGTTTGCTCCCGTCTGGCTGTCTGGCGGTATGTAGAAATTAAAAAGGCACAGGGCGTATACCCTGTGCCTCGCTTTGTCCTTGCCTGCAAAAACAGGTTATTGAACGGCTGACACGCAGAAAGCAATCGCCCCAGGCTCTTCTATGTGGCTGCTAAAGTAATAATAGCGATAGGGGCTGCTGCCAAACTGCGTGAACACGATCAATTTCCTGATGTCGTTTATTCAAGGTCCACACAGAGCATAGCGGGTTTCGAATTTTGT
>DAOTWP010000220.1:0-24723 GCA_034435675.1 Anaerolineae bacterium | reverse complement strand
GCGCGTAGCCGCCCACCACCGCCACGCCGCCCGCCACCCCGCGAATCTCGAAGCGTCGCCCGGTGCTCTTAAAGCTCGCCAGCGCCGGTAAAATCTGCTGGAACGTCAGCGAATTGCTGACCGCCATGCACGCCAGCACCGCCGCCGTTGCGTTCAGCGCGTTGTGCACGCCGGAAAGCGGCAGCCGCACCGGGAATTTCAAGCCCACCCGCGAAGAGAGTGTGAAGCTCGTCTGCCCCGCCGCGCTGGTCTGCACGTCCTGAACGCGCCAGAATGCCCGTTCGTGCGTACCGAAGGTGAAGCGAAAGAACGCATCCTGAAGCACCGCGCACAACTTAACCACCAGCGGACTGTCGAACCCGGCGATCAGCGTGCCATCCGGGGGCAGCAGCCGACCAAAGCGCTCGAACGCCGCATAAAGAACGTCCGGCGTTTTGAAAAAATCGGGATGATCCCACTCAATATTGTTGATGACGGCGACATCCGGGCGCAGCCCCAGAAACATATGGTCGTATTCGTCCGCTTCAATGACAAACACACCCCCGCTGCCCACCCCGGCGTTCGTGCCCGTGTTGCCCATCACGCCGCCGACGATGTACGAGGGATCAACGCCGCACTCGCGCAGAATATGCGTGACCAGCGCCGTCGTGGTCGTCTTGCCATGCGTGCCCGCCACCGCGATCACACGCTGCCCCGCCAGCAAATCGAGCATAATCTCGTTGCGCTTATAGACCGGGATGCCCTGTGCCCGCGCCGCTGCCAGTTCGACATGATCGGGCGGCACCGCCGAAGTCGTCAGCAGCAGATCCGCGCCCCGCACATGCGCTGCATCATGCCCGGTGAAAATGGTCGCCCCATCGCGTGCCAGTGCTTCTGTCAGCGCGCTGCTCTGGCGATCACTGCCGGACACCCGCAAGCCGCGCAGCAGCAGCACACGCGCAATCGCCGACATGCCGCTGCCGCCAATGCCGACGATATGGATCTGCTGACCGGGAGTGAATAATGGCATGAGCGTCCTTTGTCCGGGGTTTACAATGCGGCGATTGCCAGAAAGAACAGCAGCAGCACGATAATTGCAAACAGGTCGCCGGTGCCCTGCAAACCGCCGGAAATCAGCACCAGCGGAATGGCGTTGAGCAACTGCGCGCTGGGCGAGTTATCCCCCGGCGCGATAATCAGCGGGGCAAGCGGATACTGATTGATGTCCAGCAAATACCAGATCACCCCCCAGATCAGATACCCGTTGATAAAACCCATCAGCGCCCCCAGCAGGCTGGTCAGCAAGCTGCGGCGCGGTTCGCGGTCTGCCTCGCTGCCGATCAACGCCTGTGTGCGATAGGCGTAAAAGACCACCGCCATGAAGATCGCCAACTGCACCAGAAAGACCTGATCCAGCGGTGCCAGCGCCAGCAGCCAGCCGCGCAGCAGCGGGTCGAACTGAAACAGGACGAACGCCGCCACGACGACCCCCGCCGTTGCCAGCACTTCGCGGTTCCAGCCCCGCAAAAAGCCGAGGATGGCGAAAAAAATCCCCATCCCCCACATCATCGTTGACATCTGCACCATGCTGCTGCGATCCGCCTTTTCTGCCGTTTAGATCAGAACCAATACGGCGATAAACAGCAGGATGACACACAATGCCAGCAGGTTGCCATTCCCCGCGGGACCACCCGCCAGCACGTACAGCGGCAGCGCCTGCACCAGATCAGCGCTGGTTGTGCCCGCCGCCGGAGCCGAAACAAAGGGCGAGAGCGGGTAAGCGTTAATGTCCATAAAATACCAGATTGAACCAAAAATCATATACCCGTTCAGCGCGCCAACGATGCTGCCCAGCACTTTCTCCTGCAAGGGATCACGCGAGTCTGCCCCGCCGCGCCTGCCGTCTTTCGCGTCGTTGCCGATAATCGCGCGCGTCTGGTAGGCAAAATAGACCACCACAAGGAACAGCAGCGCTTGCAGGGCAAAGACCTGATCGCGCGGGAGATTTGCCAGCAGCACCCCGCGGACAAAATCATCGAATTCATGCAGGGCGAACAACATCAGAATGATGCCCGCCATGGCGATGATCTCTTTGTTCCACCCGCGCGAATAGCCGATGAACGCGAAGAAGATGGTACACACCAGCAATATCGCCGCTAATTGAATCACGCCTGCGTCCCTTCTGTGTGCGTCGTATCCCGCGTGTCCTGCCCTGCAAGGCGGCTTAGTTCTGCCGCAATGCGCCCCGCCGCGTCCGGTACTGCCAGCGCCGCAGACGCCGCGCGCATCGCCGCCAGCCGTTCTGAATCACCCAGCAGCCCGCGCAGGACCGGCAGCAGTTCCGCCGCCATGTGTTCATCGTCCAGCCGCAGCCCTGCCCCATGTGCTTGCAGATAATCGGCGTTGACCTTCTGGTAACGCCAGGCATAGGGATAAGGAACCAGTACGGACGCCAGCCCAAACAGCGGGTATTCCCCTAGCACGCTTGCCCCGGCGCGGCTGAGCACGACATCCGCAGCGGCTAGCGCCAGCCCGATGTCTGCATGTAGATAGGCAAACGGGTGATACAACTCCTGGTGTGGCAGCGCGGCTATCGGCGCTTGCAGGGCTGCCCAGTCCAGTGTGCCGGTCACATGCAGCACCTGCACGCCATCACCCAGCAGTTCCGGCAGCAGCGCCAGCACCGCCGTGTTGATCGACCGTGCGCCGCGACTGCCGCCCAGCACCAGCAGTGTAGGCCGCCCCGTGTCCAGCCCAAAGTGTGTCTGCGCCTGCTCGCGCGCCTGCTCGCGCGCCTGCTCGCCCCCGCTGGACCGGGCAGCTTGCAGCAGTTGGCTGCGCAGCGGATAGCCCGTGACGACGGTCTGCCCGGCGCGAAAGTGGACGGCGGCGGCGGGCGCAGTGACCGCTACACGCCGGACAAAACGCTTCAGCACGCGGATGGTCAGCCCCGGCTCAATATCCGGCAGATAAATCAGCGCCGGGACGCGCAGCAGCCATGCCGCCAGCGCCACCGGAAAGCCCACCCAGCCGCCAGTAAGCAGCAGCACCTGTGGGCGGCGGCGCAGCACCAGCCACAATGCTTGCAGCGTGCCCAGCAGCAGCTTGAACAGACTCAGTACCCGCTGCACCAGCGGCACGCCGCTCCACGGACCTGCCAGCACTTCGTCATAGGCGGCAAACTGCATGCCCGCTTTTTCGACCAGCGGGCGCTCGAAACCGCCCACCGTGCCGACAAAAAACAGCCTAACGCCGGGGTGACGAACGTTCAGCGCTTCGGCGACTGCCAGCGCCGGATACACGTGCCCCCCGGTGCCCCCAGCCGCGATCATAACCCGCACTTGACCCCCTCCGATCCGGGACTGCCTGCCGCGATATCCGCCCAACGCTGAGCAGCAGCCCGACGCCTGTCATCACCATCAGCAACGCCGAGCCGCCGTAGCTGATAAACGGCAGCGACAGCCCGGACGACGGCACCACGTTCGCCATCACCGCGATATTCAGCAGCGCCTTGACGGCAACCCAGATGGCGATGCCGGACGCCAGCAGTGCGCCAAAGGGATCGCGCACACGATTCGCAATCATAAAACTGCGCATCACAAAAGCGATAAACAACAGCACGACAAAGCCAGCGCCCAACAGTCCCAGTTCTTCCCCGATCACGGCGAAAATACTGTCTGTATGCGGGGCGGGCAGCGCCTGGAACTTTTGCAGACTTTCGCCAATGCCGCGTCCAGTCCAGCCGCCGTTCTGGAAAGCGATCAACACTTGCAGCGTATGATAATCGGTCTGCGTCAGGTCGGTAATGCCCGAACTAAAATCTGCCACACGCTCGGATGCATACGGAAAGACCTGAATCATGATGATACCCAGCACAGCGGCAACTGCTGCCGCCAGCCCGATTTGCAGGATGCTTGCGCCCGCCAGAAAGAACATAATCCCCGACGTAGCGAAGATCACCGCCGCTGTGCTGAGGTCTGGTTGGAGCATGACCAGCAGCCCGACAATACCTATCAGCGTGGCAAACGGAATCAGCCCGTAAAACACGCTCTGGATTTTGGTGCGCTTGGAACTCATCCACGCCGCCAGGTACACGACCATCGCCAGTTCCGCGAATTCGCCCGGCTGGAGTGAACCGCCAATCAGCGAACGGGTTGCACCGAAAGTGCGGTCACCGAAAAGCAGCACCGCCACCAGCAGACTGATCGCCAGCAAGATGATCCAGACGGCGAAGTGCCGAATCACACGGTAGTCAATCAGCGAGAGCACGGTGGCAATCACCAGCCCAATGCCGACAAACTGCACCTGCCGCACCAGAATCGCCGTTTCGCTGCCAAAATCCACAAAACTCCAGAAGAAGGTGGTGCTGTAGACCATCATCATGCCAATTGCCAGCAGAATGCCGACCACAACCACCAACGGCTTGTCCAGCGTGGCAATATAGCTGCGCAGGCGCCCCTGCGACCGTTCTTCTGACACGGGCAGCGGCAGCGCGGCGCCGCGCGGGGCAACCGGGCGCACAGGCACAGCCACGGGCACAGCATCGTAGGTATCGTCAATAAAGTGTGGTGCTTCAGACATGCGTCAGTTCCAGGAACTTGTTGAGCCTCACCTGTTATTATAGCGCCATCACCAGTTGGCGAAAGTGTTCCCCGCGCGCGGCAAAATCAACATAGGCATCATACGATGTGCCACCGGGCGAAAACAGCACCACATCGCCGGGCTGCGCCAGCGCCGCCGCCTGCTGCACCGCTGCTTCGACGGTCTGCACCCGCAGCACGGCATCCGCGCGTCCGGTTAGCTTGCGCGCCATTTCGACGACAATCTCGCCCGCCTGCCCAAAGGCGATAATCCGGCGTGACTTTTGCAGCGCCAGCGCGATCATCTGCTCCCAGGGCAAATTTTTGTCTTTGCCGCCTGCCAGCAGGATCAGCGGTTCGCTGAAACTGCGCAGCGCCGCCAGCACCCGCTCTGGCGCGGTGGCGATGCTGTCGTTGATATAGGTTACGCCGTTAAGCTGGCGCACCACTTCCAGGCGGTGCGGCACCGGCTTAAACTCGCGCACAGTCTCGGCGATAACTTCCGGCGCGATGCCCTGCACACCTGCCAGCGCACAGGCAGCAAGCACGTTAAGCACATTGTGGTCGCCGCGCAGGGGGATTTCCTCACGTTCAAGCACGACTTTCGGGTCGCCGTCCGGGCTGGCGCTGCCCGTAACCAGCAGCCGCTGCCCGACCATAAACGCGCCGTCCTGCACCAGTTCGCGCATGCTGAACCAGACCAGCGTGCCGCGCACACCACCTGCCAGCGCCCGGCTGCCCGCATCGTCCGTGCAGAGCACCGCCGCGCCGTCGCGCTGCTGGTGGGCGAGAATCTGATACTTGGCACGCATATAATTCTCCATCGTGCCGTGCCGGTCCAGATGATTCGGTGTGACATTCAGCACCGTCGCCACCGGCGGGCTGCTGGTCATAATCTCAAGCTGGAAGCTGGACAGTTCCATCACTACGCGATGATCAGAACGAATCTGGTCGAGCACGTCGAGCAGCACAGTGCCGATGTTGCCGCCTACCCAGGTTTTGTAGCCCGCTTTGGTGCAGATGCTGCCCATCAGCGTGGTGGTGGTGGTTTTGCCCGCGCTGCCGGTAATGCCCACCACCGGCGCGGGACAGCGTTCGAGAAACAACTGCGCGTCGTTGCTCAGCGGTATGCCGCGCGCCTGCGCCGCCTGCACCAGCGGCAGGTCCAACGGCACGCCACCTGAGACACACAACAGATCAACATTATCCAGCAGCGTTTCGCCGTGTTCGCCGAGCACGAACTCAACGCCGGCAAATGCTGCCGGATCGAGTTCAAGCTGTTCGGCGTTCTTGCTGTCATTCACAACGACTTTCGCGCCGAGGGTCGGCAGCCAGCGCGCCAGCGCCTGCCCCTGCCGCGCAAAGCCAATTACGAGAACACGTTTTCCATTCAGGGGGTCAATTATTGGCATATGACTGTACCCGCCAGATCAATACCAGTGTTGAGTAGCCCTGCCGAGGTCTCCCAACCGTGAACTACCTGCGAACGAACACTTGACGTATTAGAATTTATGTTCTAACCTAAGTATGGCACATTGCGCGGAGGTACAGCGCAGCGCAGCAGGTTCACCCGCCGTTCACCTGCGCCAGAGTGTGAACCTACAGCGCCTGTCAAGCGTAGTATAGCGTAATTGCTGACAACAGCCCAACGTCAGCGTTAGCCGTTGTTGAGCCTATTCATGGAGGTGAACGATGCAGGACGTAACCCCGCAAGCGTATTATGCCAGCCAGAGCCGCATCACCGATCCCGCCGCCTATGCCGCCCTGTTCGACCCCGTGCCGCAGGACATCGCCGGCATCAGCCAGTCCGCGCGCGGCTTGGTGCTGCATTACTTCGCGGATCTCTGGCGCTACGAGTACCCCGCCGAACGCAAAGCGGAGATTGACACACGCTATGTGCCGGACATCCTGCGCCGCATTCAGGAGCTGGAACACGCCCCGCTGACGGTCAACCGTGATCCGTCCAAACGCTTCATCGGCTGCTGCCGCGATTTCACCGTGTTATCTGTCGCCATGCTGCGGCACGCTGGCATCCCGGCGCGCTCGCGTTATGGCTTCGGCGTTTATTTCGAGCAGGATTACTACTTTGACCATGTGGTGGTCGAGTTCTGGAACGGCACGGACTGGCAGCTTGCCGACATGCAGCTTGACCCGGCGCGCTACGCATTCGATGTCCTCAATGTGCCACGCGATCAGTTCATCGTGGCGGGCAAGGCATGGCAGATGTGCCGCGCAGGCAAGGCAGACCCGGAGCGCTTTGGGCTGGGGTCCGGCGTGCCGGTGTGCGGCTGGTGGTTCATCCGGGGGCGCATGCTGCTTGATCTTGCCGGACTGAACAAGGTGGAGATGCTCTGCTGGGATGAATGGAGTTATGGACACGAAGACTACGCTCCGCTGAGCGACGAGGACAACGCGCTGCTCGATCATCTGGCGGTGGTCAGCCAGCAGGGCGATACCGGGTTCGCCGAGCTTCAGCGCCTGTTCAACACCGACGCGCGGCTGCGGCTGCCTGATCCATTCCAGAGCTACAGCCCGGCGCTGGAACGTATCGTTGATGTGCATCTGCGCTGAGTGCGTGGCACGCCGCGTCAGATCAGCGCCAGCGCCACACCGACCATGGCGCTGAGAATACCGACCAGCCAGAAGCGCTGGACAACCTGGGTTTCGCTCCACCCGCCAAGTTCAAAATGATGATGCAGCGGTGCCTGCCGGAAGATACGCCGGTCTACGCCCCAGAAGCGCCGCGTGAACTTAGCAGAGAAGACTTGCAGCATCACGGAGATGGTTTCGGCAACCGGTACGATGGCGATGACCGGCAGCAGCAGCCACTGCCCGGTCAACACCGCCACAGTGCCCAGTGTTGCGCCCAGTGCCAGCGCACCCGTGTCGCCCATGAACAACTGCGCCGGGTGTGCGTTGTACCATAAAAAGGCGAAACACGCGCCAACCAGCACAAAGCAAAGCTGTACCAGAAAAATCTGCCCCTGCAAATACGCGATTACCCCATAAGCCGCATAGGCGCTGGCGGTGATGATACCCGCCAGCCCGTCCAGCCCATCGGTCAGGTTGACCGCGTTGGACATGCCAACGATGATGAACATCGCGACCGGAATAAACACCAGCGGAGAGAGCGAAATCGTGATCGGCAGCAGCGGCAGAATCAGTTCGTTGGCGAACGAAAACTCGCCGAACGAGATGAACAGCGCTGCCGTGCCCGCCAGCACAAGCTGCCCGATAAACTTGGTGCGTCCGGACAGCCCATAGCCGCGCATCCCGCGTGAACTGCGAATGCCCTCCCAATCGTCCACCGCCCCCAGCACGCCAAACCCAAGCATGACAAACAGCGGCACAAAAATGCTCGCGCCCTGCCCGGTTCGGACAATGCTGGCGATATTTAACGCGAACGTAATCAGCAGCGCCGGGACGAGAATCATGATGCCGCCCATTGTGGGCGTACCGATCTTGCGCTGGTGCGAATCGCTCAATTCGGCGCGAATCTGCTTGCCGATGCGCAGGCGCTTGAGGATTTCGACAAAGGGTCCGCCCCAGATGACACCGAGCAAAAAGGCGATCACCCCGGCGGTCAGGGCAAACGGCAGTCCTTCAACCATAAATACCTTCTCTCAGTTTTCATAGTTCCCACGCCCGCATGGTGCATCCGACAAAAAACGCCCATCAAACATGCCTGTTGTTGCAGGGGCGGGACTGAGACCCCTCCCCTGGCGGCAACGACTGCAATTTACCGGATGCAGCACCAAAAACGTGTTGAGCATGCGGAATACTTCCGTGCAAGGGCGCTGCAGCGCCCTGCAACAGGCGCGCCTACTGCCCCGGCGGTGTAATCTCCATCGCCCAACGCACATTGTCCGGCGGGATTTCCAGCAGCAGCACCAGCCTGCTCACCAGTTCGTTAAAGATCGGCGTCAGCACCAGACTCGCCCAGTAACCGCTGGGGCGATCCAGTTTGATCAGCACAATCACTTGTGGATCGTCAGCAGGCAAAAAGCCGATAAACGTCGTAATCGATGTGTTTGCCTCGTAACCGCCTGCAGGACTGGGGATTTCGGCAGTGCCAGTCTTGCCCGCAATGGTGTAACCGGGCACATTGATGCGCTGCGCCGCGTCGGGACTGCTGTTCACAGATGCAACCATCATCTCGGTCACCAGCGCGGACGTTTGCGGCGAAATCGGGCGTCCCAGCACGGTAGGCTGCGCTGTGTAAACCTCGGTGCCGTCAATGATCTGATGCACAATGCGCGGCTGGTACATCAGCCCGCCATTGGCAATCGCAGCGGCAGACGTGATCATTTGCAGCGGTGTGACCGATACGCCCTGCCCAAAGCTGTTCGTCGCCAGATCGCTCTCGCTCCACAGCGGGTCGCCGGGCACTTTGAGGATGCCCGCTTCTTCGCCCTGCATATCTACGCCTGTACGCCGCCCAATGCCAAACAGGGCAATCTGGTTGTAAAAGCGATCCGGTCCCAGCCGTTCCACGCTGATCCAGGACACACCCACGTTGAGCGACTGCACCAGAATCTGCGTCATATCCAGCGTGCCATGCCCGGCGCGATCCCAGTTGCAGATTTGCCGCCCGCCATAGGTCACGCAGGCGCTGTCTACATAGGTGTCCTGCGGGGCGATGACCCCTGCTTCCAGCCCTGCCGCCATCGTCAGGATTTTGAACACCGATCCCGGCTCGTAGACCTCGCCAATTGCCGGGTTACGCCACACGGTGGCGTTGGGCACATCACCAAAGGCATTCGGGTCAAAAGTGGGATAACTTGCCATGCCCAGAATATCGCCGTTGCGCGGGTTCATGACGATAATCGTGCCGCCGGTAGCGCCCGTATTGGTCACGGCGCTGAACAGCACACTTTCGATCCAGAACTGCACATCGCGGTCAATAGTCAGCACCAGATCGCGCCCGCGCGCAGGCTGTTCGACATCCTGCCCCACGTCGAAGGGAATGTTGCTGATCGTCTCGTCCCGCGTGCGCCCGGCAAGCTGCGGGTCATACTCGCCTTCGACACCGTAAAACCCGCGCGACTCCAGATTGACAAAGCCCAGCACCTGCGCCGCCAGTGGACCCTGCGGATAACGCCGCAGCCACACCGGATCAAGCCGGATCGCCAGCAGCCCCAGGTCGGCGAGCTGGTCGCCTGCGTCGGCGTCAACGCGCCCCAGGTCTTCCCACAGGTTGTCGCTGGTAATCAGGTCAAAGATTTCGACCTCGCTGCGCCCCAGAATCCGCGCCAGATCACGCGACGTTTGCAGCGGGTCGGCAACGAGGCTGGGGCTGATGCTGGCATCGTACTGAATCATGTTGACGGCGAGCGGTTCACCGTCGCGGTCATAAATTGCGCCGCGTTCGCCAGTCAGCCGCCGCACGGTGCTGTAGTTCGCTTCGCTGACACTTTCCAGATAGCCGCGCACATCCGGCGAAAGATACTGAAAGGATGCCAACTGGACCAGCAGATACCCGCTGACCAGCAGCAGCACCACTACTACCACCGGCAGACGGCGGCGCAGAATGTCATGCTGCGTGAGTGCTGAACCTGTCCCCTGCATGTTCACTGCCCCTGACTTGAATAGTCCTCAAACTGCCCGGTCAGCATGTCCCACGTCTGCTGCAACCAACCCCAGAATGTCTCGTCATATTCGGGGACCGGCGCTTCTTCTGCTTCCAGGGGCGCAACCGTCTCGCCACGGCGGGGATCATAGCCCGCTACGGTCAGATATTCCATATTTTCTGCCGTCGCAGGCACAAAACCCAGCGCCTCAGCGCGTGCCAGCAGATTCGGTACGCTTTTGAGTTCGGCAATTTCCACGCGCAGCTGCTCATTCTGGCGTTCGAGGCGGTTGCGTTCGGCAACGAGGTCGTTCAACTGCCGCCCCAGCGTGGCGGTGGATGCCACCTGCGTGAGCACCAGTACGCCGACCACCAGCACAATCAGCACGCCGAATGCCGCCAGCGCAATTGCCTGGCGCTGCGGCTGCCAGCCGGTGCGACGCAGGGCATGTTGGAACCAGTTCGGATCACGAATCATCGCTGTTTGATTACCTCATAAACCAGCAAGGCATGCAACCAGTGAACACACCAGCCTGCTTCACGCCTGTTTACGCGCCAGCCGGTACCAACCGGACGGGTCGCCTGTAGTCGTATCGTCGTTGAGCACCTGCCAGACGAGATCGAAGTCACCCAGAAACAGGCGGTGTACGTCTACGGGCGTCCAGCCAGCAGCACGGCGGGCGCTCGGTTCATGCGCGAACAGCATCAGCAAGCCGCCGGGCTTGAGCAGCGCGGCGATGTCGTGAACATATTTGGGCTGATGCTCTGCGGAAAGTCCGTGCCCGCAGCCGATGTCAATCACCAGGTCATAGGGCAGGCGCAGTCCGGCAAGCTCGTCCAGCCGGGTCACATCATGGCAGTACACCGCCGCCTGCCCCGACGGAAAGTCCGCCAGTTTTTGCCGGGCAATCTCGATTGCCTGCGGGACAAAATCAACACCATCCGCCTGCCAGCCCTGTTCCAGCAGGTAACGCACATTCGTGCCCGTGCCACAGCCCAGATCCAGCGCTCTGCCGGGTGGCAGTTCCGCCGCGACCGCGACAATCTCTGGCGGGGTGATGCCTGTATCCCAGGGGGTTTGCCCGCTGGCATAACGCTCAGTGAACATCTGCATTCTTTCGTTGCTCAAAGATCAGGCTCCCTGACTGCTTCTCGTTTCCAGTTTCTCGACCACACGCAGTTTAGCACTGCGGCTGCGCGGATTCTGCGCGATTTCGCCGGCATCGGCTTCGACGGGCTTGCGCGTCACCAGCCGCACGCTGGCACGATGCCCACAAACACAGACCGGCACCGACGGCGGGCAGATGCAGTCCGTGCTGGCAAGTTTGAACGCCTGCTTGACGATGCGGTCTTCCAGGCTGTGAAAGCTGATTACCGCCAGCCGTCCGCCGGGGTTAAGCAAATCAATCACCCCCGGTAGTGCCGCTTGCAGCACATTCAGTTCGTCATTTACGGCGATGCGCAGCGCCTGAAACACCTTTGTCGCCGGGTGAATGCCGCGTTCACCGCCCGCCAACCGGCGCGCCTTGCCCGTCAGCGGCGGCAGCGCCGCTTCGATCACGCCAGCGAGTTCGCGCGTGGTGCTGTACGGTCTGCCCTGCACCACCGCAGCGGCGATCCGCCGGCTGTGCTGGTCTTCTCCATAGTTATAGAACAATTCCGTGAGTTCTGCCTGAGACCATGTGTTGACAATCTCGGCGGCGGTCACAGGGTCGCCTGTGGGGTCAAAGCGCATATCCAGCGGACCATCATGCCGGAAGGCGAAACCACGCTCCGGCGTGTCGAGCTGCATGGAAGACAGCCCCAGATCAAGCAGAATGGCGTCTGCGCCCGCCCAGCCCAGCAGCGCCACGTGCTCCACCATTTGCGCATAACTGGCATGTATGATGTGAACGCGGCTGCCAAACGGCGCAAGGGCTGCGCGTGCCAGCGCCAGCGCTTGAGGGTCACGATCCAGCCCCAGCAGTTCGCCCACCCCCGCCGCCAGCAGCGCCCGGCTGTGCCCGCCCGCGCCCAGCGTGCCATCCACCGCCTGCTGCACGACTTTGCCGGGAGGCAGCAGCGCCGCCAGCACGGGTTGCAGCAGCACGGAAGTATGCGGCGAGTCGGTGATGTCGGGCATAGACGCAAGCCTCACAAAACAGGTCAAAGGCAAAATCAGATGCAGCGAATTATGGAATACTTCTGAAAACCCACTACCGTCTGCGCAGGGGCGCAACATGTTGCGCCCACAATCGGAGATCCATTTTGTAGCGTTGAAATCTGCCACAACGTGCTTCTTTGGGCGTATGAACTATCCACACCGCAGGACACGGCAGCACTGCCGCAGCCCTTGTCCTTCACAGACTTAAGGATAACAGAGAATCTGCCTCGGCTAAAGCGTTCGATACATCGTCCAGGGTGCTCTGCCAGTGCTGCGGCTCCCAGATTTCGATGAAACTTTCCATGCCAACAATCAGAGCTGCACCGTTCAGCGACGCATAATCGCGCAGGTATGCGGGGATGAGCACCCGCCCCTGCCGGTCCAGCGTCAGATCCATGGCACCGGAAAGCATCAAGCGGCGCAGGGCGCGTGCGGTGGGATGGGTCATCGGCATCTGGTTGAGCTGTTCGGAAACGCTGCGCCAGACCTGTGGGGGATAGATCACCAGATTGCGATCCAGCCCGCGGGTGAGGATGCCGCCCTGCGCCAGATGGGGGCGATACCGCGCAGGGATAATCAGACGACCCTTCTGATCTAGATGATGAGAGAATTCGCCCCAAAACATGCGCTGCACCCCACAGATATGCACTTTGCCGGAAGAACTGGTTGAATGCATTATACCACATTATCCCACAGCACATCTCGAAAATCCCACATTCCTTAACGAATTTGCTGCTGAAGCATGACAAACGCACAGCCCCACGCGGAACTAACCGGCAGGCGTGCGTGACTACGAGGGCATGAAAAAACATTCTGCGGCGGATTACCGCCCATCTGCCCGCGCAAAAAAAGGACATTCTAATGCGGACACTGCGGCTTTTCCCGATTTTGACTTTGCTGCTGGTGCTGGCAGGGTTGACCCCGCTGCACCAGGCGGCAGCACAGGACAGCAGCGCTACCCTGCTGTATGACGGCGTTGAACGGCGCTATACCCTGCACCTGCCAGCAGGCTATGACCCGGAGAGCAGCTATCCGCTGCTGATCGCGCTGCACGGCGTTGCGTCTTCTGGCAAGGCATTACAGGCGCTCAGTGGTCTGGATGCGGTCGCGGATACTTATGGCTTCATCGTCGCTTACCCGGACAGTCAGACATTTTATTGGGACGACGGGCGCACGGCGGTCAACCTGCCGCCCGTACTGGAGACTGTGGACGATGTTGGCTTTCTGGATGCGCTGCTTGCCGAACTGGAAAGCGCTTATGCGGTTGACTCGGCGCGCATTTACCTGACCGGCATCCAGAACGGCGGCACGATGGCTTACCGTATGGCGTGCGAACTGGGCAACCGCTACGCCGGGATTGCGATTGTCGGGACGCTGATGTGGGGGTATCTGGATGATTTTTGCAGTGTGGTGCCGCAGGAAGATCGCGGTCCTGTGGACGTGCTGCTGATTCACGGCAGCGCAGATCACCTCTACCCGGCTGAGGGCACGGAATACGCTGAGATGCGCCACCCCGACGGCAGCCCTCACCATGTGCTGGGACTGACTGACACACTGAACTACTGGCGCATGCGCAACGGCTGTGACCTGAGCGAAGCAGGCGACCCGGTGCCCGGCACATTGGTGCGCTTTTCGGCATGTGCAGACGACTCCAGCGTCACCTATTACGGCATCAACGGCGGTGGGCATTCGTGGTCCCGCAGCGGCGACTTTATCCTCAACGCCTATGGAGTGGATGTGGGCGATCTGGTTGGGCGGTTTGTCAGCGGCGCGGAACTGCCCCCGCCGCCGGAACGGGCATATCGTGCGGTGCCGCGCAGCTATGTCACCTATGTGCCGCCCAGGTATGATCCGGCAGAACCGATGCCGCTGGTGCTCGCGCTGCACGGCAGACCGGGCACTGGCTCAAGTTTCGCCTACATCACCGATCTTAACCCGGTAGCGGCTGAAAATGGCTTCATCGTCGTTTACCCCGACGGGCTGAACTACGAATGGAATTACACCGGCGATCTGTGGGGTGTGCCCGGCTACGATCAGGATGATGTCTACTTCCTGCGCAGCCTGATCAGCGACCTTGGACAGATGCTCAACATTGATCAGGCGCGGCTTTATGTTACCGGGTTCAGCAACGGCGGATTTATGACGCAGCGGCTCGCCTGTGAAGCCCCGCACCAGTTCGCCGCCTTTGCTGCGGTTGGCTCTACGATGTACTACAGTGTCAGCGCGCTGTGCGAAGGCACTGCCCCCGCGCCGATGCTGTTGATGCACGGCACGGAGGATCTCAGCATCCCGTGGGAAGGCGTAACCAATGGGGTTGCCGGGCAGTATATCTCGCTCTCGGTTGTGGATACGATGGGCTTCTGGGTGCTGCACAACGGCTGCGATACACAGTCGCAGTTCGCCGAAATTCCGGTGACGGGCAATTCGCCGGGCACGCAGGTGGTGCGACATACCTTTAGCGGGTGCAGCGCAGGCGCAGAGGTGGTCTTCTATGTGATCGCAGGCGGCGGGCACAACTGGCCCGGTGTGCCGGGGCGCATCAGCGAGGAAATCGCGGGTAATGTCAACATGGACATCAACGCCGGTCAGGTGATCTGGGAATTCTTCGCACAGCATACACGCGACTTAGAGCCGTGATCAGGCGGCAGGCATACCAGTACGCCCACAAAATGAACCCAAGGGCTGAACAAGGGGGTTAAACCCGTTGTCCAATCGGCAGCGCAGCCTTGTTGAGGTACTGGCGCAAAGGCAGGGGGCAAGTCCCCCTGTTTTTGTTGGGCAGGGTTGTTCGTGGCGGCTACAATACTATCCAGTGCAGCCTGTTGATTGACACCTGCGTCAAAACAAACTATCTTTGTTTTATGCATTTAACCGCATAAACGGTTAAATAAACCCCACAAGCACCAGCCTAAGGAGGGAGAATAACCTGATGGTTACTGCAACAAGCCGTATGCTGACGATTACCCGCGAAATTCACGCGCCGGTGGCGCAGGTCTGGCAGTCGCTGACCAACCGTGACGACCTGTGCGACTGGCTCTGCGACGACGCGCAGATGAACGCCGTGCAGAACAGCTATTATCTGTGGGTCTGGAATGCCACCCAGCGTTATGCCTACGGCAGCTTGATCGAAGTGGATGAACACCACAAACTGGTTTTTAGCTTTCAGGATGGCGACGCCGCCACAGGCAATACACGGATTGAGATCTATCTGACCGCACACAGCGACGAGCAGGTCGCCCTGACACTGACACAGAGCGGGTTCACCAGTGACGAACAGGCATACTTTTATCAGGGCGAATGGGAGCGCTGGCTGGACAACCTGAAGTCCATCCTCGAAACCGGGGCGAACCGCAATATCACCGACCGTGTGCTGCTCGGCGTATATGTCGCGGAGTTCAACGCGGAGATTGCCCGACAGCATAACGTGCCGGTCAGCGCGGGCGTGCGCCTTGCGAGTGTGCTGCCCGGCTTGAGCGCCGAGGCAGCCGGCTTACAGGCAAATGATGTGATTGTTGAGGTCAGCGGCACACCGGTAAGCGAAGTCGGGGCAATCGGCGTGCTGAATCGCGGCAAAAAGCCCGGCGAGGTGGTGCCAGTGGTCTACTATCGGGGCAGCGAAAAGCAGCAGGTTGAGCTGGAACTGCGCGGTTATCCGCTTCCACATATTCCGGCAACCTTTGCCGAACACGCCGACACCACCGCTGCCCTGTTCCAAACGCTGGATGCCGAGCTAAGCGCCGCGCTGGACGGGCTGGACGAGCAAACCGCTGCGCGCAAACCCGCCGCTGCCGAGTGGAACATTCGCGAAATCCTGGCGCATCTGATTCTGTCACAGCGCCACCAGCTTGAATGGCTGAGCACGTATGCCAACGGACCGCGCCGCAGCAACCCGTTCACTGAAGAACAGGCACGGATTAACGCGGTGCTTGCCGCCCACCCCACACTGAGCGAGCTGCACGCCGAACTGCGCCGCACATGGGCAGAAACCGTCGCCATGCTGCGCGAATTTACGCCACAGCACGACGCACGCAAGAATTATCGCTGGTGGATCGCGTTTGAGATGCAGTACAACCCGGAGAACTTTCGCCGCCGCCTGCGCGAAATCGCGGCGCTGCGGGCAGGTGTGCCCGCCTGATTTGCGCGTCAGGGAGTGCCCTGTCCCAGCTTATCAGTAAATGTGCCTTTGGACTCCTGCGTCAGCAAACCGCTTGCCGCGATGATGCGCACGGCGGTTTGCTGCGCGCCGGGAGACAGAATCGGCACGCGGAACAGGCGGAACATCTTCATCAGCACGGCGTCATCGTAATCGCTGTAACGCCCGACTTTGCGGAACAGGTCAAGGCAGGCTTCCGGCGTCTCGGTCTGGAAGTTCGCGCCCTCCCAGCCGACGGGACCCTCAAAATACTGCACCCCTTGCAGCAGCAGGTACAGCGTGACTTTCTGGTCGCTAAATGTCGGCTGCAAAACGCGAATCACCATGCTGGAGTCGTTAAAACGATAGTCCATAACGCGACAGGTGCAGCGTTCAGGATTGGCAATATTAAAGGCGTTCATGATGCTCCAGTCAGGTCTCATTGCAGCATTCCCACTGTGATGTTGGCTCCCTGAATGGATTCTGCACCCCCCCGCCGAATCGCGCAACTGTGCAGCGTGAACACGCCGCAGGTTAAAAACCTGCCGCTACGGCAGCAATTGCTAAACCCGTAGAACGAGTTGGATGACGAGTGATTTCTAACCCGTTGATGGGTTTCCAATCTGGTTAGTCCGGTGTTTTGAACACCCGGCGCGAAACCCTGCCCTCATGCTAAGCGCAGACAACACAAAAGGGCACACCCGATTTGGCATGCCCTTTTTGTGCTAGTGGTTGATTTGGGCGCTAACCTGCCGCGCGCTGATTTGCGACCCGCTTGTTTGCGGCGCGCTTATTTGCGGCGCGTGCGCAGGCGCAGGCTGATGAATGCCAGCGAGAACATCAGCACGCCGAGGATCGCCACCGAGGTAAAGCCGCGTGCCACCAGTTCAGCATCCCAGCCGAAGTTCAACACCTGGCGCATGGCATCCAGCAGGTAGGTGATCGGGTTCAGCTCTGCTGCTGTCTTCAGCCAGCCGCTGAGCAGGTTCACCGGCACGAATGACGCAGTCAGGAAGGTCAGCGGGAAGAACAGGAAGCCCGCGCCCTGTGTAGCAGCGGCGTTGCCCGTGCGCAGCGCAATCGCCACGTTGAAGCCCGCGAAGCCGACACCGAGCAGCATCGCCAGCGCGAAAACCACCAGAATGCCCGCTGCGCCCGTCTGCGATTCCAGCCCCATCAGCAGCCCCACACCCATAATCACACTGGTCTGCATCAGCAGCACCACCGCGCCTGCGAACATCGGCGCCAGCAGCAGCGCCGCGCGGTTGATCGGAGTCAGCAGCAGCTTATCGAAGTAGCCGTTCTCAATATCGCGCACCACACTCTGCCCGGCAGCGCCCGCCCCGCTCAGCGCAGAACTGACCACCGACAGCGGCAGGATGAAGCCCAGATAGCTGGCGCCAATGCCCGGCAGGAAACCGGATGCGCCGCCGAGGGTCGCTTCGTAAATGAACAGGAAGAACACTCCGATAATCATCGGCGGCAGAATGGCGGAGGGTGTGCGGAAAATCGTCACCAGCGCGCGCCAGGTCATCACGCGCACCTGCGTCAAAAACGACGCTGCGGCGCGGTCAGGATTAACGACGCGCGGGAACGAGCCAGTCATCGTGCGGGTAGTTTCAGTCATTGCGCTCATGGTTTATCTGCTCCCTGGAACAGGTTGTTGGTCAGGTCAATCAACGATCGAAAGGGTGCTGCATCTTACTGCTGTCGCTGCTGGTTTAGGCGGCGGATTCAGCGGCTTCTTCCGCTGCCGGTTCGGACTCGAAGCGCTGCCCGGTAACTTTCAGGAACACGTCGTCCAGCGTCGGCTGGGTCAGCGTCAGCGAAAGCGGCTGCAAATCCAGCGCGGACAGGCGGTTGACCACAGCGGGGATAATCTGTGCCGCACCGTTGCGGTACAGCCGCAGGGTCTTGCGGTCTTCCTGCACCCGGTCCACCATCTCGCGCAGTTCGTCTGCTGCCTGCTGCACGCCCATCAGATCGCTGAAGGTCAGGTTAATTGACTCGCCGCCCAACTCTGCCTTGAGCGCAGCAGGCACACCTTCGGCGGCAATCACGCCACGGTCAATAATGGCGATGCGGTCTGCCAGCAGGTCTGCTTCTTCCAGATACTGCGTGGTCAGGAAAATCGTCATGTGGTGTTCTTTGTTCAAGCGGCGCACTTCGTTCCAGATATCGCGGCGGCTGGCGGGGTCCAGCCCGGTGGTCGGCTCATCAAGGAACAGAATCTGCGGTTCATGCACCAGCGCCATCGCCAGATCCAGACGGCGGCGCATGCCCCCGCTGTACTTGCCCACCGGGCGTTTGGTGAATTCAGTCAGCTTGACCAGTTGCAGCAGTTCATCGGCGCGGCGGCGTGCCTCGCGGCGGTTCATGCCAAACAACTGTCCCTGAATGGTCAGCAGTTCAAGCGATTTCATCAGCGGGTCAATGCCGATTTCCTGAAGCGCCACACCGGCGATCTGGCGCACGCGCGCCGCCTGTGTGACCACATCATAACCACCGACCAGCGCCTGCCCATGCGTGGGCACCTGCAGGGTTGTCAGCATGCTCACCGTAGTGCTCTTGCCTGCACCATTGGGTCCCAGGAACCCAAAAATCTCACCTGCCTCAACTTTGAACGAAACCCCATTGACGGCTGTGAAGTCGCCATAACGCTTGACAAGCTGCTCTACGATAATCTCACGATTAGACATTCCTGCTGTGCTCCCTCAGTAGCTTGACGGGCTAGTCAATTTATTTAACTCAACGGTTCAAAATCTACCCCTCTTGTTTAGGTGTTGCATGAAACTAAAGTAAGTGGTTGATGAGAAAGCCACCCCTGGGACACGTGCGGCTTGGCGCAGCACCGCACAGCCGTACAATGAAGCGCGGCAGCAGCCACATCGAGCACCGCACTGGGGATGCCAGCCTGCCGGGCGTCCCACACAATCATCAGGGCAAACTATGACCGAAAAGACTTTTCGCCTAGCCGCCATCCAACGCCAGATCAAGCGCATCCACGAGCGCACGCAGACGCTGCAACAGCGCAGCAGCCAGATTGCGTGGCTGCGACTGGGCATTGTCCTACTGGGCAGCGCGCTGGCGTTTCTGGCAGTTTCACAGGTGGGCTGGGAGCTGTTCTGGGCAGTGGTCGCGCTGACAACAATCGTGTTCACGCTGGCGGCGCGGCGGCACGGCAGCGTCAAGCGCACAATTGCCGCCTACGAAGCGTGGATGCAGGTCAAGCGCACCCATCTGGCACGTGCAGCGCTGGACTGGCGCGGCATGCCACCGCCAGAATTCACCCACACGCCGCAAGAACACCCCTTCGCCGCCGATCTTGACCTGCCGGGCGAATACGGGCTGCACCGCCTGCTGGACACCACCAGCACCCACGAGGGCAGCGCCCGGCTGTGGGACTGGCTGCTGACTGCCACGCCAGACACGGCGGCAATTCAGCAGCGGCAGGCGCAGGTCAGCGAACTGCTGGCGCTCCCCGCATTCCGCGACAAGCTGGCGCTGCGTGCCGCACTGGTGACTGCCAGCAAACGCCAGCGCAGCCACAAATGGGAGGCGAGCGCAATCCTGCGCTGGTTAGCCGGACAGCAGCAAACGGCAGCGCTGCGCCCCGCACTGCTGCTGATGCTGGGGCTGGCGGTGGTGAACGCGGTGCTGGTCGTGCTGGATGCCCTCAACATCGCGCCTGCGCTTTGGGCTGGCTCCTATACGCTGTATGTGCTCGTCTATGCGCGCCAGTGGCAGCAGGTGGCGGCGCTGTTTGATGAAGCGTTGGGGCTGCAAGACCGCCTGCACAAGCTGTATGCTATCTTCAGCGATCTGGAAACCCGGCGCTATGGTGACAAACCGCTGCTTAAAAACCTGTGCGCGCCGTTCCTTAACCCGGCAGAACGCCCTTCGGCAGCGCTGCGGCGGGTTGGGCGCGTTGTGGCGGCGGCGGGCATCCGCAACAACCCGCTGGTCTGGTTCGCGCTGAATATCGCGCTGCCCTGGGATGTGTTCATCGCGCACCAGCTCAACCGGCAGAAGGCGCGACTGGCGCAGCACATGCCCGCGTGGCTGGAAGCGTGGTTTGAACTGGAGGCACTGTCCGCGCTGGCGACCTTTGCCTATCTCAACCCGGCATATGCCTGCCCCACTGTGCGCGCGGGAGCGCTGCTGACGGCAAAGCAAATCGGTCACCCGCTCATTCCTGACGCGCAGCGCGTGAACAACGATTACGCCGTTGAGCAGCTCGGCGCGGTAACGCTGATCACCGGGTCAAACATGAGTGGCAAGAGTACGTTCCTGCGCACGCTCGGCGTGAATCTGGCGCTGGCATATGCGGGCGCGCCGGTGGCAGCGCAGCAGCTTGAAACCGGGCTGTTCCGTGTGTTTACAACCATCCGCGTAAGCGACAGTGTGACCGACGGCTTCTCTTATTTTTATGCCGAAGTGCGGCGGCTGAAAGCACTGCTGGACGCGCTGCAAGCAGAGCATCCGCTGCCGTTGTTTTTCCTGATTGACGAAATCTTCCGGGGCACGAACAACCGCGAACGACTGATGGGCAGCCGGGCATATGTGCGCGCGCTGGCAGGCGGGCACGGCAGTGGGTTGATTTCCACACATGACCTCGAACTGGTCAAACTGGCGGATGAACTACCGCAGATCAGCAACCGGCACTTCCGCGAAGAGGTGCAGGACGGGCGCATGATCTTTGATTACCACCTGCGCCCCGGTCCCTGCCCGACGACCAATGCCCTGCGCATCATGGCGCTTGCCGGGCTGCCCGTGCCCGCGCAGGAAGCGTAACAGTCCGCGCGCCGCTCATTCCGAACTGCCGGGCGTGTCCACACGCACGCCGAAGAAATTGCTCGTGTCCTTGCCTTCTGCCCAGTAGCCGCCGACCAGCAGCACATACTCGCCGGGCTGCACGTTTTCCAGCCGCAGCGTGTAGACACCCGGTTCGGGTGCCTGCATCTGCGTCGGCGGCAGCACCTCCTGCACATCGGGTGTGTAGAGGGTCGCGTAGACCTCATCCGGAAGATCGTTGCTCTGCACCACGATATAAACCAGATTACCGTCAACCAGCGGCGCAAAGGTTTGCGGGCTGGGGAACATATAATCCGCGCAGATGCCGCCCGTGTCGTCTGACCAGCAGTAGCTGCCCTGCGCGCCACCTACAATCCGATTCTCGGAAGTCCACAGGGTGAACTGCGCCGGTTGAATTCCTTGCGGCGGGGTGGACAGACTCACGCCGAAATAATACTCCGCGTCGGTGGTCTCATCCCATGAGAGCCGCACCTGCAGGACATAGTCTCCCGGCGGCACATCCGGCGTCCAGTCCAGCCGCAGCGCTTCGCCCGTTACGTCCGCTTGCAGAGCCGCAACCGCGCCATCACGAGTCGTTGCATATAGATACAGGTCAACTGCACGCGGGAAGGGCAGCGCCCCCAGCAGCAGGTGCAGGTCGCTCCCGTTGGGCACGAGGCTGAACTCGTCCGGATAGGGCGGCGCTTCGTACAACAGGCAGACTCCCTGCTCACCGGATGGGAAGCAGTAGCCGCCGCGCAGCCCTTCCAGCCAGCCAAAATCTGCACGCTGCAAAAACACAGGTGGGGGCTGCGGGAAGAAATCTTCCGCTGCACCGGGCAGTAGCATTTCGACAGCAAATACCTGGGTGTGCGTTTCACCATTTGCCTGACGCGCCTCCAAAAGCAGGCGATAATGTTCACCAGGCAGGTTGTGCTGCCATTCCAGTGTATCGCCCGGCTGCAAATCCGCATACACCGGACTCGTCGCCAGCACGGTGTCGTCGCCGTGATAACTGCTCAGGCTCAGTGTGACCGTATCGGGGATTGGCGCGCCTGCAAGCGTGATGCGAATCGGCGTATCGGGCAGCAGCGCCGCCCAGACCACCGGCAGACTTGGCGCGGTCACGGCGCAGTCGCCCGGCAGGCAGTCGCGCCCCGGCACCTGCCAGCCGTCCGCCGTGTGCAGCAGAAAACCGGTCTGCGCGTCCTGCGCACGGGCGGGCAGTGTCACAAACAACAGCACCAGCAGCATGAGCGGCAGCCAGCGTCCTGATCGTGAATTCATCAAGCACATCCTCCTGTTGGTCTTCTGCTACAACGACGCTGCGGGACGGGCATATGTTCCCGGCGGCGCATGGTGTAAACATGTTCGCACCCCGCGCGAAAATGCTAAACTGACAGCATAGGCATGTCACACGCAAAGGGGCGGTTGATTATGAAACCCGGTCATCTGGAACTGTTTGTCAAAGACCCACAGCTTTCCAAAGCATTTTATGTCGATGTGCTCGGCTTTGCGCTGGTGGTCGAACAGCCCGGCGGCAACGTGTGGGTGCAGTGTGGCGATCTGGAAATTCTGCTGCGCCCCGGCAGCAACGCCCACCCTGCGCCGGACTACCAGCACGCGCCTTCCGCGCTGGTCCTGTATACGCCCGATTTACCCGGCACGGCGGCAGCGCTGCGCGAGCGAGGGCTGGTATTTCGCGGCACCGATGGGCAGCCGGACTGCCTGACGTTCACCGATCCTGATGGGCACTGGTTCCAACTGGTCAACCCCGATCACGCCTGAAGAACTGCGCCGCAGGATTGAACTGCGCTGCAAGTGGACTGCGCCGATACTTTACACACTGCCTGTGCCTTTTGTAGAGTGTGAGGATCCAGCAGTACAGGCAGACACAGGGGACGAAACTCATGCAAAAAATCGGCGTGATTCGCGTGGTACAGATTCAGACCGGTAAGCTGAAGGCAGGCGAGAAGCCTGAACGCTACTACGATCCGTCGCACATCCTGCGCGTGGATGCGCTGCTGCTGACGCATGACGGCGTCACCGGGCTGACCGATGACGGTGGACGCATCATCGACATTCACAACGCCCGTCACCCGGAAACACGCAACAACGGCACAAACGGCATTTCGCTGGGCTTCACCGCCCATTATCGCCGGATGCGCGAACGCTTCGGCGCGCGGATTACCGACGGCATCGCCGGGGAGAATATCATCATCGAGAGCGACACGCCCTTCCACGCGGAGGACTTGCAGGCAGGGCTGGTGATTGAGTCCGGCGGGCAGCAGCGGCGTTTTCATTACGTGAAGATCGCCCTGCCATGCAATGAGTTCAGCACCTTCTGCCTGACCGGGGACAGGGTAGGCAGTGCGGCAGCGAGTGACCTGAAAGCGGCGCTGCAATTTCTGGATCAAGGCACGCGCGGCTTCATGATTGCGCCCTACCCTGATGCGGATGGCAGCGAAGTGCGCGCGGGGGATATGGTTTATGTGCTGGAGGGATAAGGAAAATGGGGAAAGAGAAAAGGAGAAAGATAAAATCTTATCAGGTGTTGGGGGCATTGACGGCATACAATCAGGCTGGCATGATCAGCATGGTTCTATGTCCGTTTCATCAGCCTATGTGCGTATGAGGCAGCAGGCAGTGAGCAAGAGCGCGCAGTTCGAGGATTTGATCGCATGGCAGAAGGCGCGTGTACTCACCCAGCGCATCTATACAATGACCGCGGAAAGTCTGTTTTCACGGGATTTTGGGCTATGCGATCAGATTCGACGGGCAGCGGTTTCGATCATGTCCAATATTGCTGAAGGTTACGAACGCGGCAGTGATGGCGACTTCGCCCGCTTCCTGGGCATTGCCAAAGCCTCATGCGCGGAGGTGCGCAGCCAGCTTTACGTGGCGCTGGATGTTGGCTACATTGATGCAGACATGTTTCGCGACCTGCACGCCCAGACCCTTGAACTCTCGCGGATCATCAGCGGACTCAAAACATCCGTCGAGCGCCGCAAAACATAAAGCCTTGCCATCTTCCGCTACCCACTTTTTTCTTTATCCTTTACCCTTGTTCCTTTCTCCTGGTTTATGAGGTTAGCGTATGCCCCATCTGTTTGAACCGCTTGTCCTGCGCGGCGTCACCCTGCGCAACCGCATTGGCGTTTCGCCGATGTGCCAGTACAGCGCCGAAGACGGCATGGCGAACGACTGGCATCTCGTGCATCTTGGTGCGCGCGCGGTGGGCGGCGCAGGACTGGTCGTTGCCGAAGCCACCGCCGTCGAAGCGCGCGGGCGTATTTCGCCGCAGGACCTGGGCATCTGGTCCGACGCGCACATCCCCCCGCTGGCGCGCATCGCCGCATTCATCCGCGCACAGGGCGCAGTGCCCGGCATTCAACTGGCGCACGCCGGGCGCAAAGCGGGCACATCACGCCCGTGGGAGGGCGGCAAACCCCTGGCGGACGCGGAGGGCGGCTGGCTGCCGGTTGGACCGGGCGCAGAACCCTTTAGCGACGGCTACCGCGCATCA
>DAOTWP010000219.1:0-5144 GCA_034435675.1 Anaerolineae bacterium | reverse complement strand
ACAGAAAATAGTGTTCGGGCAGCCCATATTTTGCGCGCACCGCCGCAGCATCTCCCACAACTGGCGGTTCAACACCGGGATAAACCACGCGAATTTTGCCGGGTAGTGTGCCGTAGAAGCGGGTTAAATCGTGCGCGGTGGCGTGGCTGTCCGCCAGCACCAACGCGGCGCGGTTGGCGCTGTAGCGGGTCGTCAGGTCAAGATACAAGCGCTGGCGGGCAGGGTGCGCTGCAGGAAAGTGTTTATAGCCGAGGTCATGCACAGTAACCAGCGCCGCACCAGGAAAAACCAGCGGCAGGGTGTGCGCAGGCACGAAACTGACGTCGGGGCGCTCCCGCCAGAGCGCCGCCGCAAAGCGTGCATGGGTCCACAGGCGGCGCAGGGGGATAACCCGCTGCCGGGTGTGCGGGGCAGCGGGAAACAGCCCCGGCTGTGGGGTGTCCCGAAAATAGAGCAGCAGTTGATGTGGTACGGGACGCGCTTCGTTGCGAAGAATCAGCGCCCGGATGAGCGCTAGCGCGTAATGTTCGGTGCCAGTTGTGCGGGCAACCGTCGTGCGGCTGGCGTCAATCGCTATCCGCAGAGACTCGTGGTTGGGCATAGCGCCGCCGGAAGATGAATGGCAAGAGAACCAACAGAGCAAGCACGATCAGCGGGACAAACCACAGCGTTTCAATGAGCCGCAGTAAGTCTGCCGGGAATGACAGTCCAATTGCACCATAGGCTGCCGCCGCGATCATGATGAGCAGCAGTCCCGGCAGCGCCAGACGGCGTTCAACCGGGCGTGCCGCCACCGCGCTGAGCAGCAGGGCGATTCCCGGCGCGAGAGGCAGTAGTGACCAACCGGTTGACCAGTCCGGCAGTCCCGGCTCTGTTACCCAGGCGCCCACGCCAATCAACAGTAGCAGGGTCAACCCCAAAAAGAACGAGCCGCGCGCCCAGCGCCCGGACGCCAGCCAGTGCGCCAGCAGTGCCACCGCACCACTGGCAAGCATTGCCAGCAGCACCAGACCGGTCTCCGGGGGCGTTTGCGCAGTGGTAAAGGCGAAGGTCAGCCATATTCCGAGGGCGATCAACAGGACACCGGGCACGACGGACGCAAGACTGCCACGATGCAGCGTGACCGGCAGCGGCATTTCAAAGAATAGCTCAGGATGTTCCAGCCGGGCAGCGCGTTCGGCGGCGGATTGTTCTTCTGCCACGAGGCGGGCACGGCGCGCCTCTTCAACGGCTTCCTGCTCCGCCAGCATATCGCTCAGCGATGATACTGCCGCCAGCGCTGCATCAATATCGAGGTCGCCAATAATAAATTCGTCCTGCGCTTCGGGCGATGCTTCGGGTGCAATGTCGGGCACAGCAGCAGTTTCCTCAGCCACGGACCCACCAGCCAGCGACGCTGCTTCTGCTGGCTCTTGTGCCTCGCGCCACAAGGCGGCAGTGCGTTCCAGCGTCTTGGTTGGCGCAGCGAACGGCGACGTAGGCGGATCTTCCGTCTCCGGCGCAGGCACTTCGGCGTTGGGCTGCGCGTCAGCGCGTTCTGATTGTTCGGGTGTCTGCAAGTCCTGTGAGTCGTCCATGCGCCGTATTGTGGCGGTTTTCTGTCGCGCGCGCAAGTGGCGAGTAGCATGCAGTGTCAGCACACAACAGGTGTTTGGCTGGTGGATTTAAGCGGTGGTTAAGGCTTGTCACACCTGTACTCAGCCGTTATAATGCCCTGCGTTATCGGCGATTGGCGACGTAGCCAAGTGGCAAGGCAGAGGTCTGCAAAACCTTCACCGTGGGTTCGATTCCCACCGTCGCCTCAGACTAACGATGCAGAACGGGGAGCCGGTTTGACGGACTGCCCGTTTTTGTTTACTCTAGCTCTAGCACTACAATTAGCATTGCCCTGTGAAAAAAAATCGGAGAGCACACACCGCGATGCTCGAACAGCCAACAGCGCAGCAGCCAGCAGATGAACAAGACAGCCAGACTGTGACACTGGCGATTTTAGCTGCCCCTCTGCCCAATTACACACTTTCCACCGTATGCCCGGCGTGCGATGCGCCGACCTTCCGATTGGCGTGTAAGGTACGCTGCCTGCGCTGCGGCTTTATGTGGGATTGCAGCGAAGTGTAATGATGCCCGCCAGGTGCATTGTCAGAAGGCAGCTTTCAGGCGTTTTTGGGCTTCATAGCTAACCTTTGAAACAATGCCCATCAAGCCCTGCCCTTTGCCCATAGACACCTCTTTGCCAAACAGCGTGAAAACGATGTCGTTGGGGATTGCTGCAACCTGCTCAAGCGGCGCTCCGGCGGTGCTTTCGGCAAGGATGACGCTGATCGCCATTGCCGACAGCCCCTGCGGATTAAGCACATCGAAGTGAAACAGCAGTGTGCCATCCGGCTGTTCCTGCGCCCATACGTAAGCATCGCTCTCGCAGAAGTCAACGTGGTTTTCCGCCAGATAGGGCTGGGTCGCAATCTCCGGTGGTACCTTGACCTGTGGGAAGCGATCCGCAATTTCGATTAGCAGTTCGGCGCGTTCCTGACGGTCTGTGATTTCTCGAAAGTCTTCCAGTAGGGTTTCCAGCTTCTGTGGGTACGCCGCCATCGCCTGCTCCTCTAATGCCGATAACCGATTATATTGTGGGGATAAACCGCATTTGACCACAAATGCGGGAACTCAACCAGTCCACGCCGGGTGTTGTGGTGTTGCGGCATTGACACGGCGCGGGGCGCAGCAGGCACACTGTGCCCGCGCCAGGATAGCTATTTTTCAATCGGGACGCCGACGAGGTTGCCCCATTCGGTCCAACTGCCGTCATAATTCCGCACCTGTTCATAGCCGAGCAGGTACTTGAGCACAAACCATGTGTGGCTGCTGCGTTCGCCAATGCGGCAGTAGGTGATGACATCTTTGTCGGAACGCAAGCCGATTTCGTCCTGGTAGATTGTCCGCAGGTCGTCCGCATTCTTGAATGTGCCATCTTCCGGGTTTGCCGCACGTGCCCAGGGCACATTCTTCGCGCCGGGGATATGCCCGCCACGCAGCGCGCCTTCCTGCGGGTAACCTTCCATATGCAGCTTTTCGCCGCTGTATTCCGCCGGGCTGCGCACATCCACCAGCGGTTTGCCTGCGTCAATGTGTTTGAGGACATCATCGCGGAAAGCGCGAATCGGAGCGTCGTTACGCACAGCGGCGTTGTAGGTCGTTGCGGGATAGCTGGGAACTTCGCGGGTTAGCGTGCGCCCCTCTTTTTCCCACTTCAGGCGTCCGCCATCCATCACTTTTGCATTAGCATGCCCGAATAATTGAAACACCCAGAATGCATAAGTCGCCCACCAGTTATTCTTGTCGCCATAAAACACCACTGTTGTCTGCGGAGTGATACCGATGCGCGACGCAAGTGCTTCGAAACCGGCTTGGTCCAGATAATCGCGCCGCACACGGTCGTTTAGATCAACAGTCCAGTCAACCTGCACTGCGCCGGGGATGTGCCCGGAGGGATACAACAGCGGGTCCTCATTCGACTCAATAATCCGTACAGTAGCGTCTTGCAGATGCTGCGCGACCCATTCCGTAGAAACAAGGGCTTCTGGATGGGCATAACCACGATCAATAGCGTTCATGAACCGCTCTCCTCTTTAACTTATGCCGACTCAAGCATTTGACTGACGACACGCTGCCTTGACAAGAAACAAAAAAACCAACCCGGAAGGTTGGTTTGCAAGGTTTCCTTACAAATGCGGCATGTTACCGCACTGGCAGCCTCCAACGTTCCGGCGCGTGGCATTGATTGACCATACAGATACAGCATGGACAGCAGCACATCGAAACGTCGTTCACAGCGGGTCGTTTTGCCATATAGTTTACGGTAGCATGCTTTGTGGCGGATTGCAAGAGGCTTGAGACAGGTTTTAGCAGAGGCTAGAACGCTGTCTATGGGTATCATACAGGCAGCCAGCCCGCGTCCCCGGCAGATTTAGGGACAACTTCACTGCGTTGTTGATGTACTGACAAATCAGGCTTAAAATAGTGCTAATCTGCGCTTAACATTTTGTCGAAGTCAGGTGTTTGGCAGCCGGGGCGGCAGTCCTGTGAGCAATTCACTCAGATGTGCATATTGTTGTTCGTTTGGCTGCACTCAGTGTGCAGTCCTGAAGGAGAAAACCGATGTCGCGGGTAATCCAACCAGTTCCCGAATCCATGAGTACCGCGCCTGACTCCGGCATGCGGCTGAGTCGTAATTTTATGCTGCGTGTTGGCAGTGGGTTGGTGCTTGCCCCGCTGGCACTGGTTATCATGCTTGTGGGCGACCCGCTGTTCAGCATCGGGGCGCTGATCGTCGGTATCCTCGCCGGGCTGGAACTGGTGCTGATGATTACCCACCAGCGCATTACCGCTGCCGTTGTGATTGGTGTGGTGCTGTGTGCCGCTGTAATAATCGCTTACCCACGCGGGTGGACCGCGCTGTGGTTAGCGCCCACCCTCGCCGGACTGGTGACCGCACTGCTCGGGGTGCTGCTGCTTCCCTCTGCCGAACGCAGGAGCGCACTGCGCGAGACGGCACTGGTGCTTTTCGGGGCGCTGCTGCTGGGGTTTGTGCTGGCGTTTGCCGTTGCGCTGCGCGCGCATCCTGCCGGGCTGCTGCTGTGGCTGTTGATTGTCGCTGGAACTTGGGGGACGGATACACTTGCCTATGCCGGCGGTCGCGCTTATGGCAGGCACAAGCTCGCCCCGAACCTTTCGCCCAAGAAGACCATCGAAGGCGCTGTGACGGGTGTTGTCGGTGGTTTTGTTATCGCGTTGGCACTGCTGCTTGGCTTTGAGCTTGTGCTGCCAGTCACGCTGCTGCTTGCTGCCGGAGTGCCTTTCGCCGCGACAATGGGCGATTTGCTGGAGTCCAAAGTCAAGCGTCTATGCGGCGTCAAGGATGCTTCTATTCGCGGATTGAGCGTGATTCCCGGTCACGGCGGTATGCTGGATCGCATTGACAGTCTGCTGCTCGTGGTGCTGTATGTGTATGCCGTTATGCGCTTGTTCGCGGCGTAATCGCCGGTTATTATTCAGGTTCATTTGGCAGTCGTTTTCGGTCAAAACTGGTTGGTGTCCGCTGCATTGTTATGCGGCACAGTCACCAGAGGTGGTGTGTTGTCATGACC
>DAOTWP010000218.1:0-7419 GCA_034435675.1 Anaerolineae bacterium | reverse complement strand
ACGCCTCGGCAGCGGCAGGGTTCATCACCACGACCGGCGCGGGGGTCAAGCTGATCGGCGAGCCGATTTCGCGCGATGAGTTCGGCATCGTCTTCCCGATTGGCAGCGAACTGGTGCCGGCTTTCGACGCCGCGATTGCCAGCGTGCAGGAAGACGGCTTCCTCGATTACCTCTACTACAAGTGGTTCTTCGACTTTGTGCCGGCGGGTGGGGGCTAGTCCCGGCAGGCAGCGCGCATAACGCCGCTGCATATTCCTGTTTTCGCGTTTAGAATACAGCCGGGGTGGCGCTGCAGTCGCTGCCCCGGCTGTGTTGACAATTGGCTGGTTCGGACCCGGATGCATACATGGATTCAACGAGCGGAAGCGCCTCGCCCCCACGCAGTTACAAACGCAACCTGCTGATTCGCCGCCTGTCCCGCGCGCCCTGGTGGCTGCTTGCTGCCGTGCTGTTCCTGCTGCTGTTCGTGCTGAGTGTTGCCCAGGACATCACTTACCAGCGTGTGTTTAACTTGGTGATGCAGGGCGTCTGGACGACGATCTGGGTGACCGGGGTTGCCTACAGTATTGCTATCATCATGGGGCTGATAATCGCGCTGCTGCGCCGGTCGTCGAATGTGCTTGTTTACCAGACGGTGACATTCTATGTGGAAGTTGTGCGCGGCATCCCCACGCTGGTGCTGGTCTATTACGTGGTGCTGGCGCTGGTGCCGGAGCTGGTGCGGTTGGGCAACGAGCTGGGCGCATGGATGCTGGCAAATGACGTGCTGTCCGATGTTGGGCAGTCGCTGGCGGACGTGCGCACCCGCGATATTGACAACGCCGCCCGTGCGATTATCGGGCTGGCGGTTTCCTACAGCGCGTTTCTGTCCGAAATCTTCCGCGCGGGCATCGAAAGCATTGGCGAGGGGCAGCGCGAGGCAGGCTTGAGTGTGGGCATGACGCGCTGGCAGGTGATGCGCTATATCGTGCTGCCGCAGGCATTCCGCAATGTGCTGCCGCCGCTGGGCAACGACTTTATCGCCATGCTCAAAGAGAGTTCGCTGGTGTCAATTGTGGGGGTTGCCGACATCACCCGGCAGGGGGCGACCTTCGCCAGCGCCAATTTCACCTTCTTCCAGAGTTATAACGTGGTCGCGCTGACGTATCTGGTGCTGACGCTGTCGCTGTCAATGGGCGTTAAGGCGATGGAGACGTATCTGGATCGTGGCAAACGGCGGGATCACTGACCGCAGGCGGGCGAACCATGATCTACAGGGTCTCGCCCGGTTCGCCCGCCCCAAAGTCCACGCGGGCATAAACGTCTGCCAGCGCCAGCGTGCAGCCGATGGAGGGCAGGTCAATGGTCGCGTCCAGCCCGTCGGTTTCGACAAACTCCCACACGTTGCCCGCCTTGCGCGTGAAGCGTTCGATGTGCGGTTTGTCCTGCGCGATCAGCACCAGCTCCTGCAAGCTGTCCAGCCGGCGGTAGTCCTCCGCCTTCTCGCCGCGATCATACTTCTCTGTTGTCTCGGACAGGACTTCGATAACCAGTGTCGGGTTGAGCAGCGTGTCGAGTTCGTCGTCAAGCATCTGCTGCTCCCCGCAGACGACGACCACATCGGGGTAAACATAGCGCCCCGACGGGCTGATGCGCACGCGCATATCGTTCATAAACACCTCGCACGAGGTTTCACGAGTCTGTGCGTGAAAGCTGGCATAGGTATTGCCGACAATGCGATTGTGGTTGCGCTGCGCTCCCGCCATCGCCAGAATTTCGCCGCGATAGTATTCGTGCTTAGTTTCGGCGGCACGCTCGAAGTCGAGATATTCCTGTTCGGTGAAGCGGTGTTTGGGCAGTGCGGACATGGGCTGCTGTCTCCTGAAATCACCATCCCAGTATACATGATTATGACCGGCGCTGGGGGTCGTTCAGGGCATACATGCTGCCGTTAATCCTCGTCCCCGTGCTTGGGCGGGTCCAGCGTGCCGCAGCAGCGCAGCGCTGACCTGCCTGCGCGCTGTGCAATTTGATACTATCATATTTGATACTATCATGGGATCATGCTTTGCGGGGGAAAGCATGACCGGGCACACGGAGGGGAATATGCCGCTGCAACGATCCACTATTGAGCAGTTGATGGCGCAGCACGACGGCTTCGCAGGCGTTGTGTCTGTCCGGCGCGGCGGCGAGGCGTTGTTTGGCGCGGGCTTCGGCTATGCCAACCGTGCCGACGAACTGCCTAATACGCTGCACACACGCTTTGGCATTGCGTCCGGCACCAAGCTGCTCACCGGTGTGGCGGTCTGCCAGCTCATCGAGCAGGGCAAACTGACCTTTGAGACACGCTTGCAGGACGTGGTGCACGCCGCCTTCCCGCAGTTCGCCCCTGATATCACGGTGCGCCATTTGCTGACCCACACCAGCGGCGTGCCGGACTACTTCGACGAAGACCTGTTGGGTGAGGACGCGGATTTTGGCGCGCTGTGGGCAGAATACCCCAGCTATACCATGCGCACCCCGCGCGATTTTCTGCCGCTGTTCCAGAATGCGCCGATGAAGTTTAAGCCGGGCGAACGTTTCAGCTACAGCAACGGGGGCTATATCCTGCTGGGTCTGATGATTGAAGCGGTGTCCGGGCAGGCGTATACCGACTATGTCACGGCGCACGTACTCCGGCGGGCGGGTATGGTCGAGTCCGGTTTCTTTCCGCTGAATCAACTGCCTGCGCGCACTGCCCTGGGCTACATTGATGCCGCTGACGGAAGCTGGCGCAGCAACATATTTGATGTTCCGATCATCGGTGGACCGGATGGCGGCGTGTTGGTCACCGCGCCGGATGTGGGGCGCTTCTGGGATGCACTGTTTGGGCACAGACTGCTCAACGCGGAGCTGACCGCGCAGTTCCTGCACCCGCATACGGCAGTCAATCCGGAAGTTGGCGACACCCGCGCTTATGGCTGTGGCATCTGGATTGTGCGCGATGGCGAGGTTATCCGGCGTTATTACGGTGTGGGGTCTGATCCGGGCGTGTCGTTCATCTCGACATGGCTGCCCCAGGAACAGACCGAGATTACGGTAATCAGCAATACTGATGACGGTGCATGGCAGGTGTTTGACAATCTGCTCGCGCTGGTATGAGGGGCGGCGACGCAAAGGCGCTGCTAAAATGCCCCCAGCAAATCGTCGCGCAGGCGTTCGCGCTCGCCCCGGCTGAGCACGATGCTCTCCTCTTTCAGCAGTTCCGCCAGCAGGTCGTCGAACATGCGCAGGTCAGCGGCGGACGCGGGGTTGAGCGTGCCTTCCATGCGCGCCTTGATGGTTTGCAGCAGGCGCTTCTTGATAGTTTCCACCATATCGGGTTCCAGCGGATTGTCGGCATTCGTCATCGTGTCCGTCCTCGCTTGTTGGTTTCCTCAAGTACCTTTCTATTATAGCACGCCTCCCTCACTCGCCTTGCAGCGCGAAGAGGCTGTTGCCGGATACCGCGTAGATCACGTTCAGGCTCGGCTCGGCGACCACGTCCGCCAGCAGCGCGAACTGGTCTTCGTCAAACGTGCGGTAGGTGGCGAAGAACGTGCCCGCCTGCGACATGTAATAGATCGTGCGCGTGCGGCTGTCCGCCACGTAGATCGCCGGGTTGATCGGGCTGCTGTTGAGGAACATCGCCGTTGCGCTGCCCGGCGGTGCAGACGGCTCGAAGCCGCCATAGCCGAACGCCTGCGCCTCTGCGCCGAAGTACTTGGCGATCACGCCGTCGCCGCGCAGGATATACACCGCGCCGTTGGTGTCAATGCCAAAGTCCACCGCGCTCTGGATGTTGGGGCGCTGCCCGCTGAAGTAGTCCTGCGGCGCATTGGGGAACACCCCGCCGGACGGCTGGTAGCGCCAGATCTGGTTCGCGCCGGGGTCGAGGATATACAGCGTGCCGCGATAAAATGTCGTCGCCACCGGCGTCACCCAGTTTTCGCTCGCCAGCAGGCGCGTCGCCTCGCAGGACTGCGGCAGGCGCGTGGGGCAGCTTACCACCACGCCGGAACGCCCCACCGCCACAATCTGCGTGTTCAGCTCATCATAGGCGATGTCCACAATATCGCCGATGATCAGCCCATCGGTGACGGCATCGCGGCGCATCGGTCCAATTGCCTCGCGCGAACTCAGCGTCACGCCGTCGCCATCCAACTGCACGCGGTAGACCTGATCGTTCGCGCCATCCAGCACATACAGCGACAGTCCCTGCATGGTGACGCGCGTCAGCGTCGCCTGCTGGAACGTGGTCACCACCTGCCCTGTGCGCCGGGTGATGCGATCCAGCCGGTCAATGATGCCCTGCCCCTCGCGTTTGACTGCCGCCAGCAGCGGGTCGGTGGCGTCCGGACGCAGGGTTTCACAGTTGTCAATCTGCACCAGCACGGCATTCCAGAAGCTGCGCGTGTTGTCCAGATCGTTGGCAGACACCCCGCGCGCCTGCTCCGCCGTGCGCTGCACCTCGGCAACACACGCCTCAAATTCGCTGACTGGCGCGCCGCCCAGCCAGAAGACAATCACCAGCCCGACAATCGCTACCGGCAGCAGCAGCACCAGCCCGGTTGCCAGCGGTGACGCCAGCAGCCCACGCTGCCCCGCTTTGGGCGGCGGGAAGAACAGGTCAATCAGCTTGCCGACGACATCCAGCCCGCGCGCTGCCCCCTTTACCGCCGTGCCCAGCCCGCTTTTTGCGCGAATCTCGACATCCTCGGCAGCGCTCTCCAGCGGGGCGCGGCGGGATCCGCGTGAACGGCGAGGTTCGCCTGCCGAGGCGTCTGCGGGTGTTTCGCGTTTGGGCGGGGCGGTCAGTTCGGCGGTGGACTGTCCCTCGCGCACGGGGATGGGCGCGGGCACATCCGGCGGCACAAACTCCGCCGCCAGCAGGGTGAGCTGCAGCAGCGCCAAATCTTTATATGCCGCCAGCAGCGCGTTGATGTCTGCCGCTTGCAGCGCCGCGCTGCGCTTTTCGGCGTCCAGCTCTGCCAGCGTTTCGTCGCCCAGCACCATGCGCGTGCCGCTGCTGACCGTGTAGCGCGTCATGCGCGTGTCGGGGATAGGCTGCACGCCCAGCGGCGGGCGGAACAGCGCTTCATCGCTGCTCAGGTCTTCGGGAAATGTGACCACCTGCCCGTCATTGCGCAGCAGCAGTACCGCGCTGCCAACCCGCCCGACATACAGTTCTGCGCCGCGCAGCACCGCGCAGAGGATGCTCGCTTCGTAGGGACGTTTGCCGCTCTGGTTGTGGTCGTAGAGGTCTTTGTTCAGGTCGTTGAGCAGCGACCGCAGTCCGGCGGTGACACTGCCGCTGCTGTCGAAATAGCGTTCGGCGGCAAGCTGCGCCATCTGCTCGTAGAAGCGCCCCGGACCGGGGTTGTCGCCGGAGGGCAGCACCACGACGAAGACATAATCCGCCTCGCGGCCGCGCGCGGCTTTCTTGGGCGAAACTTCGACCAGCACTCCCGGCGGCGGCGCGCTGATGGCGCGTCCCCCGACGACATACAGATGCCCGACAAGTGCTTCGAGTTCAAACGACATAGCAGTCCCATCACTGGCAGCAGCCACCGGCGCCGCGGTGGACAGCGCCCGGAATATCCGACAATGAACACTGGCTGCATTGTACAGGAAAGCGGGCGAAGCGTGCGAGACTGCAATCCGGCGGGGGTGCTGGTAGCCCAACAAGATGAGCATGCTGGCTGAACAAGGGGATTAATCCCTTTGTCCGGTCTGCAACTTAACCTTGTCCGTGTACTAATGGATAAATCAAAATGAATGCTGCTCAGATGCGGTCTGAACATTCGCGATTGCCCCCGTAGGGGCGCTCCCGTAGGGGCGGGTCTCAGACCTGCCCCTACTTGCCTGCCGCCGGTCCCCGCGCCATAATTAATATGCAGCGCCAGCACACGCCCGCCAGCGCCGAGAGGAAACCATGACCACATCACCCAAGGGTACGCTGTTTCTGTCTTATGGACGCAAGGATGACGAGGAGTTCGTCGCTAAGCTGAATCACGACCTGAAGCGCCTGGGTTCCGCCACCTGGTATGACCGCGAGAATCTGCTGACACGCGGCACCGAATTTACGCACGAGATCGCCCTTGCCGTTGAGCAGTCCACCTATCTGCTGATGTTCGTCGGACCGCACGCCGCGCAGTCGGAGTGGGTGCAGCGCGAATGGCTGCACGCGCTGAAACACTGCATCCCCGTGATTCCGCTGGTCGTCATCGGCGAGGGCACGCTGGGCGATGTGCTGCAGGACTACCCGCGCGCTATCCGCAGCGCCAACGCCATTGACTGCCGCGAGCGCGCCAGCACCTACGGCGACATCCTCAACAAGCTGGCGCAGTTCGTGTCCAGCGACCCGCTGCCGCTGTGTGAACCGCACGGCGCGCGCGCCCTGCCGCTGCATTACATCGAACGCCCGCAGTACCTCGACGCCGTCAAACAGCAGCTTGCCATCGGCGACCCAACGCAGCCGGGACGCACGCGCATCGCCAGCATCACCTCGCAGCAGGAAGTCGCCGCGCTGCAGGGCATCGGCGGCATTGGCAAAACCACGCTGGCGGCGGCAGTCTGTGCTGACTGCGATGTGCGCCGCACCTTCGCGCAGATTCTGTGGCTGGACGTGGGACCGGCGCAGACGGCAGACAGCGTGCCCGCGCTGATGACCGCCCTCGCCCGCGCGCTGGACGGCAGCACGCAGCCCTACGGCGACCTGAACGAGGCGCGCCTGCACCTCAGCACGCTGCTGGGCGGCTCACGCACGCTGATTGTGCTCGATGATGTCTGGCAGGAGGGCATTATCCCGGCGTTCAGCTTTGGCACGGTAGACTGCCGCCTGCTGGTGACCACACGCAATAAGGCGCTGCTGGACGAGGAGGGCACGGCGGTGAACCGGCTGAGTACCCACGAGAGTCTGCGGCTGATCGGCGAGGTGCTCAAACGCGCCCCCGAGACCCTGCCCGCCGAATGCGCGCAGATTGCCGCGCTGCTGGACGGGCACACGCTGGCGCTGGAAATCGCGGCGCGCTGGCTGAACAAGTATGGGCTGGCGCACGCCGCGCAGTACCTGCTGGCGCTGCAAGCGCCCAACCCGCTGGCAAACCTGCAACTGAGCAAGACCGACAAAAACGCCAATCTGGAACTGTCGCTGAACCTGAGCTACAGCGCGCTGGCAGACGACGATCAAACGCGCTTCCGGGCGCTGGGGGTCTTTGCCGCCGGCAGCACCTTTGCCGCGGACGCGCTGGCGGCAGTGTGGGGCATGGACGCCGGCAGCATGGCGCTGCTGACCGCCACGCAAACGCTGCTGGACGCCGCGCTGCTGACGAAGGCAGATCTCGCCGCAGACGTAGGGGCGGGTCTCAGACCCACCCCTACAGCAACGAACACAAACACCCGCTACACCCAACACCCGCT
>DAOTWP010000217.1:0-15987 GCA_034435675.1 Anaerolineae bacterium | reverse complement strand
CATTCGATCTTGCCGACGCTTCGCCGCTGTGTCATCCAAAAGAGAAAAGCACGCCCCGCTACTTTTCAGTTGCTGGAACATGCTTTTGCTTAACTTGATGCCTATGGGCTGGGGATATGAGCTGCTGTCTGCTGCTGCCCCCACGGATCACAGCAGCGCAACTGCGACCCGCCCACGAACGGCTGTGACCGGGCAGTGACAGCGCGTGTCTTCAGATGGCATCACGGGCATCTCAATAACAGGGGACGAGCTGCGACTCGCCCTTGTTTTTTGCCACCCGCATGAGCACTGACCAGACCCCCAATCGCGGTTAAACGCCCGAAGCACCCCATGCAACCGGCGCGCTTACGACCTTGTGCGCTTATCGCAGGTATCCCAAGCGCTGTAACGGATTACTGAATATTACCCCCCTGCCCTGCTGAGTGCCTGTTTCCCAACTTGGGTTTTGGAGGGGTCAGCCACGCGAGAAATTCTGCAAACCGGGCACGAGTCATGCGGTGGGGGAGGGGGCTTTTTCAACACCTCAAGTTTCCCACATGGCATATCCCTGACTCATGCGCTTGGGAATTGCCTGCCGCCAACCTGACTCATTCAATCACATCCAGGCACTCCAAAACCCCGGTCTAATGCCGCTTGCTGCTGGCACAGATTAACCTGCCAAATTCTGCTGCTACCACAACCCCTGCAAGTCCCTGACACCACTGCCTGCCGGCAGCCCGTCAGCACTACGGCGGATGGCAGGTCATGAGACTGTGCTGGATTGATGCCATTCACGCCGTCCATATTCGCTGCGCAAAAAAGCGATCAGGAAGCCCGCCGGACTGCTGACGTTGCGCCGCTGCATCACCCCCAGCGCGCGTTTAAGGGCAGGTGCGCCATAGGTCTGTACCAGTGCGCGCACATTGGCTTTGCTGAGTGCCTTCTGGGGGCTGTGCTGGCGCAGCGCCGCATAGACCTGCATGGCGGTGGCTTCCAGCAGCGGATCTGCCAGCGGCACAGCAGAACGCGGAGATGGCGGTGCAGGCTGTGAGCATTCTGGCACACGAGCAGACCACAGCGTAAGCTGCTTACGCGGGATTGCGGCGGCTCCGCTGCGGTGGCGTGCTAACCGGCGCTTGAGACGGCGCAGCAGATGGCGGTGCGGATTGTGCAGCGCAGCGGATGGCGCAGATGTGCGGTATCCGGGGGCAATTGCTCCGCTATGGGCAGGATTCAGCGGCACGAATACGCGCGCCGGGATTTTACCCGTGCGGGCGTGTGGCGCATCAGCACGCGCAGGCGCGCGAGAAACAGGTACAAACGGGTGTACAGCGGTGTGCGGCATGCGCGGGCGCTGTACAAGGGCGGGTGTGGCAGGCAGCAGCGAGGCAGGAATGACAGCGCCAAAAGCGTAGTAATTGGGCTGCTGCTGCTTGTGCAGCACAGTGGGCGACTCGCGCAGGAGCCGCAGTCCCGCGCCCTGCACAACGGGATAGCGCTTGCCGCGCGCGTCTTCCAGAAACTGCCCCTTGCGCAGCCCGGCATGCTGACCGGCGCTCTGCTGACCGGCGCTATCACGCGGCAAGGCGTAGACCTGCGTCGCCGTCAACAAGCGGCTGCTGTAGACCGGCTGCACGCGAACGCCAATGCTGCGATCATAGCGCCGCACTGTCTGCTTGCTGACCCCCAGCCGCGCCGCCAGCCAGCGCCGCCCGTACTGACCTGGACGCCGCCGGATCAGCTCGCGGTGCTGCGCCTGCCGGTACGCCGCCGGGCTGCGCAAATCCGCCGCCGCCAACGTATCGCTGGTTTGCGCCGGGACGCCCAACAGCACACACAGCGCCAGCGGATCAGGCAGCACATAGCAGCGCGGGGGACGTCCACGCGGCTTTAGCGTGCCTTTGGGGACACTATTTTTGACTCGCTTTTTACCCCTACCAACGACGCATTGAGGGGGTACAGGGGGAGTCTGTATAGCAGCGTTAGCTTGCCTTTCGGGGGGGGGTGGGGGGGTGAGGGCTGCTGTTTTACAGCCGGTTGTTTCGCGCTGGAACAACGCATAGGTGCCGTTCGCGGTCTTTAACGCTGCCGCCAGCGCCGCCCGCAGCGAACGCCTGCCAATGCCCGCCGCCGTCGCAACCGTTTCCGCCCTGCGCTCGGTGAATTCAGCGCCAGCTTTCCAGCCCGCATACAGCAGCGCATCCAGCAGACGTGCCGCCGCCGTTGCCGCCGTGCCCTGCGCCAGCAGTGCCTCGCGCAGATTGTTCGGCAGTCCGGTGATCGTGGGAATGCTGCTGCGCTGGCGCGGCGCATGCGTAAATGCGCTGGCGATGGTTCGCGCAGCTTCCTGCTGGCGCTGACTGGCTGTTTCTGGCGCGTGGGCATGGTTGGGCGGCTGCGCCACATGCGCGGGCAGCAGGGCACGGCGCGTTTCATCCGCAGACCAGCCGCAGTCACGGGCGAATGTCGCCGCTGCAAAGAGCGCGTTATTGCGCCCGGCAGAACAGCGTTCGCGGTAAAACCCAAGCAGCTTGTTCGCGGTCAGGGTATGCTTGCGCGGGCTGGCAGTTTGCTCCACCGGGGCTGCCTGCGAAGCCGACGAACGCATACTGGCAGCAGCAGCATTCAGCCGTGACTGCACAGCCGCCGCAGAAACAGCCGGAATCGCACGAGAGGGGCTTTTTACGCGATTTTGCGGCGTTTGCCCATCAACTGCGCGCATGAAGGCTAAAATACGCTCAAAATCGCTGAACGTCAGTGGGCGTGGTGGCAGCAGTGTGGACAGCCGCCAGCCGCCCGAAGGTGAGGGTGTTGGCGGCGCGACGACATACTGCCCATTGGCGCGCAGATCAACACCGGGAATGCTGCGCCCAAACACCGCCATGCCATCCGGCAGGGCAAAATAGTAATGTGGCAGTCCACGTCCGCCGGACTGCACGGTGAAGGTTTCGACCAGATCAGGATACTGCTGTGCAAACTGCTCTGCCAGCAGCGAATCATCAAAGTCCAGCACTGCCAGGCGCGATACCGCACCACAGATTACAGCGACGCCCGCAAAATGGCGTTCCAAAAACCAGCTTTGCAGGTCCGCCAGTGTTGGGCGCTGCTGCTGGTAACGTTTCCAGGAATTGATTGCCGGTGCTTTAGGAGCAGCACCTGTACCATGAACCGGGATCACAGACCACCCCGCGCGCAGATAAGCCGACGCAGTATCAAATAAGGATTGCGTTAAATCTTCGCCTGCGCTGGCACTGAGTTGCGGTTCACCTGTTGTCATCTGCGCAAACTTCCACTAAACTGAATATTGAGTGAAGTAAGGTGGATGCGCGGTGGTCTAGACAGCCACTTCGCCCACAACGTTGTGGAGGTTTTGCCGAACCTGCACAACAAACAGATTACTGCTCATCAAAGCTGTGAGTGGTAGCATTCAAAAGCCCGCAGAACACCAACAACTACTGCGGGTTTTTGATTTGAATACACCAACCTTGCTCCACGTTTTCACAGCTTTCTCGCCTGATTTAAGGCGAACCCCCGACATTTCAAGAAACCTTAACCACAAATCTGAAATTGAGGGGTGACAGAAACGTAAACTGCTGCTATACTGTAATCAAGCAAATAAAAAGTCCCTCTCCTTACAGGGAGAGTGTGGATGGACTAATGCGGACAGGTGGCAAACCGGTAAGTCCGCTTTTGCTTTTATTACAGGTACAACATCCAAAATCATACACAATAAAAGCGATTTTGGCAACACTTTTCTCTTATCTGTTTGAGTCCTGTAACATCTTCAGTTTACCAGAACATCCATTCTAGCGCAAGTTCGAAGCTGGTTAGAGAAAAATCGCCTTCAGCGCGCGCTCACGTTCGCGCCAGTCAGGCATGTGGCGCGTCATCTCCGCCTTGAACTCCGGTCCATGATTAAAGACCCGCAGATGCACCAGCTCATGACAGACGACATACTCCGCCAGCGCTGGCGGCAGAAAGTACAGCGCTGTATTCAGCGTGACGGTATCGCGGCTGGAACATGACCCCCAGCGCGAATACATTTTGCGCATCTGCACCCGTGCGGGCTGCACGCCCACCCGCAGCGCCCACTCCTCGACCATGCGCAGAATATCCGCCTTTGTGCTGTGCTGCACGCGCTCCGGCAGGGTGCGCCCCTCAAACTTGCGCAGCCCATCGGCAATGAACTGCCTGACCCGGCGATCTGTTGGCTTCATCCAGTTGGGAATAAAAACCACAATGCCATCGTGCAGCGTCACACGCATCAGCAGTGATTTGCGATTCTGACGTTTGATGCTAATCTGAGAGTCCATTGAAAAAGTTTTTCAAACGCAAGCCAACAATAGCAACAGGAGACTCTCATGATACACGATTTTGCGCCCAGATTAGCAGCGCTGCTCACCAGCCATACAGTGCCGGTGCAGCCCGGCGACTTTGTGGTGATCCAAACAACCACCGAAGCGCTGCCGATGATCACCGCACTCTCAGCCGCCGTGCTGGCGCGGGGTGGCATTCCACACACAGCAGTCCAACTGCCATTGTGGGATGAACACTTTCTGACCCACGCCACAGACGCACAGATCGACTTTCTCAATCCGCTTAGTGTTGCAATCTATGAACAGGCAGACATTCTCTACAACATCGACGCGCCGTTGCATGTCAGCCCGCTGGCGTCGGTGCCTGCCGCCCGGCTGACGAGAGCCGCAGAAACCTACAGCCACATCCAGAACATTTTCTTTCGCCGTCTGGGAGATGCCAGCCTGCGCTGGAACCACTGTGCGTATCCAACACTTGCCCGCGCCCAGCAGGCAGAAATGAGCTACTACACTTTCCAGCAGTATATGTTCCAGGCATACGCGCTGCACATGGACGATCCCGCGCAGTTCTGGATCGAGATGGGCGAACGGCAGACCCGCATTACCGACTGGCTGATGACCAGAAAAGAAATCACCGTGCGCGGACCGGGCATTGACCTCTCATTCCGCTGTGAAGGGCGCAACTGGTACAGTGCGCACGGCGTGGGCAATCTGCCGGACGGCGAAATCCTTACCTGCCCGCTGGAAGAAAGCGTCAACGGCGTGGTCGAATTCAACACGCCCGCCTACCGCCAGAGCAAGCGCGTCGTCGGGGCGCGGCTGGTCTTTAAAGATGGCGTGGTAGTGGAAGCCAGCGCACACGAAAACGAAGACTACCTGTTGGCTCAATTGGATACCGATGCCGGTGCGCGGCGGCTGGGCGAATTCGCTATCGGCACTAACCGTTTTGTGCAAAAGGTGGTCGGCTGGGTGCTGATGGACGAAAAAGTTGGCGGCACAATTCACATGGCACTGGGCAGCAGCGCCGCACCTGCCGAGGGCAAGAATCTGAGTAAAATTCACTGGGACATTGTGCATGATATGCGCGGCGGCGGCGAACTTTACGCCGACGGTGAACTGTTCTACCGTGCGGGGGAATTCCTGGTCAGCTAAGCACAACCCATAAACCAACCCTCATATTGAGACACTGTTTCAGGTATGATTAGACTGCCTGTGCGCGTCCGAAAGGCGCAAATGCACAGGCAGAATGTTCGCAAGCTAGAGGCGCTCTGTAATGGCAGCATCCAAGCTACTCAGCTATACCCCCACGACTGAGGCGGAATCCTGCCCCGCGCTGGTCGTGCGCGACCTTGCCGCCGGGTATCCTGGTGAGCGACACGCGCTGAACGGCGCAACGTTCGATGTGCTGCCCGGCGAACGGGTTGCCGTAATTGGACCAAACGGCGCGGGCAAAAGCACGCTGTTCAAGGCGATTGTCGGCTTGATTCCGCACACACGCGGCGAAATCTCAATTCATGGCGAAAGCTGCCGCGCAAGTCATAATATGGTCGGCTATGTGCCGCAGCAGAACGAAATTGACTGGCAGTTCCCCGTGAGCGTGTGGGATGTGGTGCTGATGGCACGCACGCGCAAAATTGGCTGGGTGCGGCGCGCCGGGCACAAAGACCGCGAAATCGTCGAGCAAATGCTGGCGCAGGTGGGCATGCTGGAACTGCGCAATCGCCAGATCGGACAGCTCAGCGGCGGGCAGAAGCGGCGCGTATTCATCGCGCGCGCGCTGGCACAGGAAACCGATGTGCTGCTGCTGGACGAACCGTTCAGCGGTGTAGACGCCAGTGCCGAACAGGAAATCATGGCGGTGCTGGACACCCTGCGCGACCAGCGTGTGACCGTCATCCTGGCGACACACGACCTGGGCGCAGCGTCACGCAGCTTCGACAAGCTGCTGCTGCTCAAACAGCGGGTGCTGGCATATGGCACACCCCGCGAAGTGCTGACACCGCAGGTGCTGCGCGCAGCCTACGGCGGCGCGATTCAGATTTTCGAGAACGGGCACAGCCTCACCGTGTTTGCCGACGAACACGGCTGAGTGTCATCGTGCGCGGGGGACGGCAGATCAGGGAACAATTGCGCCCTTATAACGCGCACAGACACCGCCACCAAACGACCAACCCGGAAAACCCGGCAACCTGATGCAGGTTCAGACGGGGCAGCATGAATGTACGGGCGAAACATGCTTCGCCCATACCTCAATCTCATGAGTCTGATTTTGCACTAAGGCAGATCTGCGGATGAATATTTTCGACATCATCATTCCCCTGGTCGGCGGACCAGAGTCCTTTCTCGGCACGCCGCTGTCGTTCCTGTTCATGCAGCGGGCAATGCTGGCAGTAGTGCTGATCGGCGGCATCAGCGGCGTAATCGGCTGCTATATCGTTGTGCGCGGCATGGCATTCTACGGCGACGCGCTGGCACACACGATTCTCCCCGGCGTGGCGCTGTCCTATGTCGCCAGCGGTGGTGCAATCGGCGCGAATCTGTTTGTAGGCGGGCTGGTGGCGGCGCTGCTGTCCGCGCTGGGCATCGGCTGGCTGACGCGCAACGAACGCCTGAAAGAAGACACCGCCATCGGCATTGTCTTTGTCGCCATGTTCGCGCTCGGTGTGGCGATCATCAGCACACAGGGCAGCTACAGTGTGGATCTGGCGCATATCCTGTTCGGCAGCATTCTGGGCATTGCCGAAAGCGACCTGCAAACAATGGCGTTATTCGGCGCGGGCATCCTGCTGGTCGTGGTGCTGTTCTACAAAGAACTGCTGGTCATCAGCTTTGACCCCGGTCTGGCGCGCACGCTGAAACTGCCCGCCGAAGCGCTGCGCATGCTGCTGCTGGTGCTGGTCGCCGTGGCAATTGTTGCCAGCCTGCAAGCCGTGGGTGTCGCGCTGATGCTGGCGCTGCTGGTTGCGCCTGCTGCCACCGCGCAGCTTCTGGTCAAACGGCTGCATGTGATGATGCTGGTATCTGCACTAATCGGCATCGTCAGCGGCATCACCGGGGCGTATGTCTCCTACTATCTGGATGTTCCGGCAGGCGCGGCGATTGTGCTGGTGATGACGGCTGTTTTTGCGCTGACATTCGCGCTGGTGCATCTGCCCCGGCGGCGGCGCTGAGTCCAACCGAGCAGGCATTCAGCGCGCTGTGTGCTGCCTGTCAGCCCGATCAGCATCGGCGTCAGGCACAGTCTCAAGCTCGTCTTCATAAACCCAGTCGTCGTGTTTGGGTTTCTCGTCAGCAGCATAGACCGATGCGCCGGGACGGAAGACTTCGAGCATCAGCGCTTCGACCTCGCGCGGGTTGTCCACGCCGAACAAGCCTACCGGCACCACAACATCCTGTTCGCTGAACACGCCGCTGTAGACAGTCTCGCGCCGGGACTCGCGCTTGAACAGAATATCGCCTGTACCATCCCGGTTCATGCGGCGTTCGATGAAGTCGATATCGCTGGCGGCATAGGACTGCACCGACCTGCCTGCCAGCATCAGCACCCGCCGGTCCGTGATCGCATAGGTGGTGCTGCCGCCACCCAGCAGGTTTCTGAGTGCCGGGCGATAATATTTGCTGACCGCCAGCGCCATAATCAGCAGGAAAATGAGGATCAGGATCACAATCGGCGATGAGACCAGCACCAGTCTGCCACTGCGCAGCAGCACCAGCAGCCCAATACCGAGCAGCACCGCTACAAGCCCTGATAGCACCGCTGCCCGTGCCGCCGCTCTGGTTGACTGCGGCAGGTGTCCGGCGCGCGGCGTGCCGACCCACAGCAGGGTTTCGCCTGCCAGCAGTTCCGGTTCAACGCGCTGGTAAATCTCTGCGGGGATGGTCTGCTTTTTCATCATTACCTCCTCGGCGCGCAAACGCATAAACACGGCGTGTGGCTTTGTGCCTGCGCGTAGCTGAAAGGCAGGCATAGACACATGCCCTCTATCTGTATAATACGCCCCATTACGTTATTCGTTGCAACAACACCGAGAGGCACACTAAACCCATGCACGAGCTACCACGCTTTATCCGCCGTGACGCAAGTCACACCGAAAAATTCGCCGCCGCCGCGCTGACCAACCCTGCCGTGAACGAGGCGACGCAGTTTCGCCACCTGATTGCCTATGACGACGGGCATTTCCGGGCGCTGTTTTCCCCGGCGTACTTTGTGCTGCAACCGGGCAGCAGCGCGCCGACAAAATCGCAGTGGAACACACTCAAGAAGCATCTGAAGCGTCTGGACAAGCAGGTGTTCATCTTTAAGGAACACGGGGAAGCAGAGCACAACGGTGAACGCTGCTATTATGTAGACTTCGGCTTTGTGCGAATGCTGGAGCAGTGAAAACACAAGGGCGACCTTGTGTGGTCGCCCTCAGTTAACCGTACTGCCTGTCCGGGTTGCAGGCACTGTTTTTAGTACAACCACAGAAATCTCGCGGGATTGTTTTCCGTAGGGGCGGGTCTGAGACCTGCCCCTACATCCGACATTTTCAATTTGCTTGTACTTAGTCACGCGCTGCGAACAGGCGCACCAGGAACAGGAACAGGTTGATGAAGTCCAGGTAGAGTGTCAGCGCGCCCATGATGCTGAGCTTGAACGCCATGTTCTGATCGGCTTGCAGCGTGGGATCCTGTGCCATCAGCTTAATCCGCTGGGTGTCATAGGCGGTCAGCCCGGTGAAGATGACCACACCGGCAATGCTGATCAGGAACTGGAGACCATCGCTCTGCATGAAGAAGTTGAGGATCATCACGCCAATCAGCGCGATCAAACCCACAATCAGGATGTTGCCCAGCCGCGTCAGATCTGCTTTGGTCAGGAAGCCGAACGCGGTCATCGAGCCAAACAGCACCACCGTGCTGCTGAGCGCGGCGAAAATCGCGTTGAGTTCAACCGTCAGGAAGACAATGGCAATCGTTACGCCGATTGTCGCGGAATAGACCAGGAACATGCCCGCAGCAAGCCCGGGGGACATGCGGCGGATGCCAAAGCTGAGCGCCAGCACCAGCACCACCTGACCGATCAGGACGACAAACAGCAGCGGACTGCCAATCACGGCGGCAGCGACGCTCTCCACACTGCTGATCATCATGCCGACGGCAAAGCTGACGATGACGCCGAGGGTCATCCAGGCATACACCCAGCGCAAAATCGGATTGATGTCGGTAACGACCGACTGCTGCATCGGGATCGCGCGATCCCCGCCCGAATAGTCATTGAAAAAGCCCATCGAATACCACCCTTTCACTTGCTTGTTTAAGCCATTCTGGTTCTTCAAACCATTATTATAGTCCGGCTCAGAACGGCTGTCACGCGGCTCATAACAAACACCCATGTTTTTGGGGGATTGTTCTCATCCCGATTAAAAAAATTCCTGCTGGCAGAACTTCTAAAGAACCTGCAAAAGTTGCTGCGGGGCGCTTCCAATTCGCCTCAATTTGCCCCTACAATGATCTAGCAAGTGCTACTCCAAGGGCTATACACCTCAAGTAAAGGAAAATATAAGATGAGACGGACAGCAATACTGGTTTTTGCCTTTCTGGTGATTGCTGGCTGGTCGCTGATCCCCGGCAGCAGAGCGTATGCCGCCTGCACGGTGGCAGACAGCGGCGGGTTTGATGTTTCCCCGCTGACGACGCCGGGCTTCACAGCAGCAGTGGGCGATACGATCATCATTCAGATGACCCACACCGGCACGCAGGTCAGCGCAGAACTGCGCTTTGGCGTCACAACAGTGGCACAGATCAACAATTCCCCCGACGGCTTGACCCTGACCTATGTTGTACCCGGCGGCGGCGCGGGCACCTATGACGCCTTTTTGAGCGACAACGAAGGCGACCCGACCCCCGGCACGACCACCTTCTACACCGTCAGCGTTTGCCCGCCCGGCAGCGTGGTGGCGGGTGTTGTTGATCCCGGTTTTGTGCCCGGCGATGACCGCGAAAATCCGCAGCCCTGGGCGCCGGTGGTGATTTACTGCCGCGAAGTGGGCATCGTGATCTATGACGTGGGCGCAGACAGCAAGGGCACGCTGGTGCTGCTTGCCACGCAGGCACAGATTGACGCGGTGGGCGACTCTCCGGCACAGAACACCGTGATTGCCAGCGCGCAGGCGTCACGCGGACCGCTGACACTCTACCGGCTGACCGGCGGGGAATTTCAGGTGGTGACTGCCGACCTCGACCCGGCGAAGACCTACAGCTTCACCTGGGACGGCTGCGAGGACTGAGCGCCGCCAGTCGCACAGTGAGAATACAGGGGCACACCAGCGCGTGTGTCCCTTTTTGTTTTCAGTGTGGGCGCGGCGCTGTTCAGACCCTCACGCATCTCCGAACAGATGCGACACATCGAAAGACAGCAGCTCGCGGTCAATGATCAGGCTGACGACGAGCCGGGTGCCGTCAGGGTGCCACGCCAGCGCATAGGGATCGCGGTGTAAGCTGGTTTCAGGATTGCTATAGACGACCTCCACACGCTCAGCGCTGGCAGGATCCCAGATTTCCACGCGCTTGCCGGTGCTCACCGCCAGGTAGCGCCCACCCGGACTCCACTCGACATGATGCATGAGTGTCTCCGACGAGGTATTCAGCAGTTGCAGCGAGTCGTCCGCAGGCGTGTAAAGGGCGAGAAAATAGCCGCCGATCGCAATACGCCCATCGTTCGACCACGCCATAATATCCAGCGGACCCACCACAGGGGGCACACCATAGGGATCAAGAAACACCCAGTTGACCTGCTCATCAAGATCCAGTTCCCACTCAAGGGTGCTGGTGGTCACATCAAAGCCGTACATCCAGACGGTATCCTGCGACGAGTTCGCCACCAGGTACGCTGCGTGGGTGCTGTCCGGGCTGAAGCTCAGATAGCGCAGTTCTTCATACTCCGGCAGCGTAATCCCGACAGGTGTGGGTGCCATTGTCATTGCATCAACCCGTTGCAGCCTGCCGCCAACTTCCGTGATTACAGCCTCCCCGTCCGGCTGCCATGCCAGTTCCATCGGCTGGCGTTTGAAGCCGCTGCCGCTCAGCAGCCGGTCAGACAGGATCAGGGATTCTGCCGACCATACGGACAGCACATAGCGCTCATTGGTTTCTGGGTAATATCCATAGGGTGCCTCCTTGACCGCAAGGCGCGCGCCATCAGGACTCCAGGCAGCTTTTCCATAGTAGAAGGAGAGCGAGACAGCATCGGCAGCGGCGAAGGGGGTTAAATCCGGGTCAAGCAGCAGCACCAGCCCTTCCCCCGGTCCCACACCCGCCAGCAGGCTGCCATCGGCATTCCAGGCGAGGTCGGACCACCAGGGCGCGCCGAGACCCGCCTGCACCGTGCTGACACCCGCGCCGGGGGCAAGCAGCAGCACCAGCAGGGGCAGCAGGAAGAACAGTTTGCGCATGGTCATAGTCTATTCCCAATTCTAAAAACACTGCACAGTTGAAAAGCTGTTTAGCGCAGGGTGTTGTAACGTTTTATCACCTGTTCCTGCCTGTTTATCAGGGCGCTGCGTAGGTTCCCAATTTTATCCGCCACCGCTCAACGCGGGAGTCGCGCCGCTGCGTCCGCATCCACCAGCCACAGCAGCGCCCCGCTTGCCGGCGTGATTAACTGTGCGGGCAGCGTGTGCGGCTGGCGTTCGCCATACAACACGTCAACCAGCGGCACTGCCTTGCTGCCCCCGGATACCAGAAATACGACAGTCCGCGCGGCGTTGATGGCGGGTGCGGTCAGCGTCAGCCGCCAGCTTTCCAGTTTGGGCACATAATTCGGCACAACCCAGCGCGCCGTTTCGTCCAGTGCCGCAGTGTGCGGAAACAGCGAGGCAGTGTGCCCGTCATCGCCCAGCCCCAGCAGCAGCAGGTCAAACTGCGGGGCGCGCTGCCAGCGCTGGCGCAGCAGGTGCTCGTACTGTGCGGCGGCTTCGCGCGGCTGGATTTCGCCCGCCATGCGGTGTAGCTGCGCGGGGGGAACCGGCACCTGCGCGAGCAGGGTTTCGCGCGCCATGCGGTAGTTGCTCTCCGCATCATCCGGGTCTACACAGCGCTCATCGCCCCAGTAAACCTGCATCTGTGCCCAGTCAAGCTGCTCCCGGTAAGGCGCGCCGGCAAGGCGGGCATACAGTGCCCTGGGGGTGCTGCCGCCGGACAGCACGAAATGAAACGCGCCGCGTGCCGCAACAGCCGCCTGCGCCTGTGCGACGACCAGTTCCGCCGCCGCCGCTGCCAGCGCGTCCTTGTCGGGAAAAATGCGAATATCGGGCATATATAACCTCGCTGCCAGTGCTGACCGGTCACCAAATCCAGTGTAGCCCCGTCTGTCGGAATTGAACAGCACAGCAGCGCTACGGGCTGCGTGTGCGGAATTTTCCCTGAAATTTATAGCCGGGCACGGGGACAAAAGGTTATACTCTGGGGCAGCACACCATTGAATACTTTGAGGAGACGTTGGCTGGATGAAGCGCTCACTGCTTGCGTTGTCGATTCCTGTGCTATTGCTGCTGCTGCTGCTGCTGAACGTATTGAGCCTGGCGGCACAGTCTGACGGCTGGGAGACGCAGTACTTCAACAACCCCGATTTGCAGAATCCGCCGATTCTGACCCGCACCGAACCCGCGCTGGCGCTCAACTGGGGCACCCAGTCGCCAACATTGGGGATCATTGTGGACAATTTCAGCGCGCGCTTTACCCGCCGCCTGCGCCTGCCGCAGGGCAGCTACCGCTTCTGGGCGGTGGCTGATGACGCGCTGCGACTGCGTGTGGATGGCATCGTGCTGCTTGACACGTTTGACCGCCCGCGCCCTGCCCAAACACTCGAGGCGGATGTTGAACTGCCCGGTGGGACGGTAGAGCTTGAGGTCGAATACCGCGAGGACAGCGGGGTTGCCTATCTGTATCTGGCATGGTGGCGTATTGATGCTGTGTCGTCCGGTGGCGGCGCTGAACCGACTCTGACGCCTGCTGCCAGCGCCACACCCAGCAATACCCCCGCGCCCAGCCTGACCCCCGCGCCGACGAATACGCCGCGCCCGACAATTCCCCCATTGCCCACCAGCACCAGTACGCCGGAGGAAACCCCTACCAACACCGCCTGCCCCGTCACCCAAACATTCCCCAATTACGCCAACGGCACAGTGCTGAGTCTGCGTCCCGGTGTGGAGGTGTGGCTGCGTGACCGCCCGAACTCACGCACGATTATCACGACGATGAACAGCGAAGCAGTGACATATCTGGGGCGCAATTTCTGGGACTGCCGCCAGTGGTGGCTGCGCGTGCGGCGCAACGTCACCGGGCAGGAAGGCTGGATTGAGCTGAGTGCGGTGCAGTAGGCACGCTGCTGCTGGAAGTGTGCAGCGCCGCGGGGGTAGGGCGCGGCTACCCCCTGCGGACTGATCCTTGCGCGGGTTAATGCACCGAGTACAGCGCCAGCAGATTGCCTTCGGTATCGCGGAAGGTGGCATAGTACCCTGCAGCACCCATCGAGGTCTTGCGTTCGACGACTGTGCCGCCTGCCGGTTCCACGCGGTTGAGGTGGTCGGTCAGGTCGTCACCGGTATCCAGATAGACCAGCGGTCCATGCTCGCCGGGGTCAAAGTTCTGTGTCTGTGTCAGCGAAATGCCGGGGCTGCCTTCTTCGCTGCTGTTGACCAGTACCGTTGTCCGGCGCACGTCGTCCTGAAAGAATTCCGTCGTTGGCAAATCAAATAGTGACTGGTAAAACTTTGCGGCGCGTTCAACATCCCTGACCGGAATTTCAACCCAGACTGCCTGAAGCATAGATACCCTCCTGATGTGAACAAGTGTTCTGTATCCAGAATAAGATCATTTGTTCGTTTTGTCAACCCAAAAACCGCTGCTTATCAGGCGAGATGGACACCCGGCAGCGCGTGTGATTACAGCAACCGCAGGCGCACTTTGCAAAGAGTTTACACTTTCTATGAATCTTCCTAACACGCAGGCACTACATTAAAGCTCAGATGCGCATAAACCCCAAGCTCCTCCTGGGGGCAGCCAGCTAAAACGGTTTGCCCCGCGCAGTCCAAACTGTTTCCCCACCCGGTTAGCGCCCTTCAGTGGAATCTGGAGGGCGTTTTACTTGTGCGCCTGCGGCATAAGCACTGCCGCGGCATAAGAACTGCCGCACACAGCGCGTCTGCGTGGTAGACTGAACACAGCAAGCACGGGGCTATCGGCGAACAACGAAAGGGCTGGATATGCAGATCGGGTTGGTTGGGCTGGGCAAGATGGGCGCGAATATGACCAAACGCCTGCTGGCGGGCGGGCATCAGGTGGTGGTGACGGACCTCAACGCGCAGGCAGTGGCAGACGCTGTCGCGGACGGCGCAGTGGGCGCGGCGACTATCACCGAGCTGGTGAGCAAGCTGCAAGCGCCCCGCGCGGTGTGGATTATGGTGCCCGCAGGCGCGCCAACGCAGAGCACGGTGGACGCGCTGGCGGCGGCGCTGGCGCCCGGCGATACCGTGATTGACGGCGGCAACAGCAATTACAAAGAGACGCTGGCACGCGGTACGGCGCTGGCGCTGAAAGGCATGCATTTTGTGGATGTGGGCACCAGCGGCGGTATCTGGGGGCTGGCGGAAGGCTACAGCATGATGGTGGGCGGCGAGCAGGCGGCAGTGGAACGGCTGCGCCCGATCTTTGAAACGCTCGCCCCCGCGCCGGATCAGGGCTGGGGGCATGTGGGACCCGGCGGGTCTGGGCACTTCGTCAAGATGATCCACAACGGCATCGAATATGGCATGATGCAGGCATATGCGGAAGGCTTCGAGATTATGCGCGGCAAGCGCGAGTTCGACCTCGACCTGCACCAGATTGCGGAAATCTGGCGGGTGGGCAGTGTCGTGCGTTCGTGGCTGCTGGACCTGACGGCGCGCGCGCTGGAAAGCGACCCGGAGCTGTCTGCCATACAGGGTTATGTGCCCGATTCTGGCGAAGGACGCTGGACGGTGGCAGAGGCAATTGATCTGGATGTGCCCGCGCCGGTGATTACGCTGGCGCTGATGGCGCGCTTCATCAGCCGTCAGGACGAAAGCTACGCGGCGAAACTGCTGGCAGCGCTGCGCAACCAGTTTGGCGGGCACGCGGTCAAACCGGCGGAGTAGGGCGCGGACGGGGGCGGCGGCGTACAACTGGCTCAAGCTGCTGCCACTGCCGCCACAGGCTGAAGCGATTCAATAATTTAATCGAATAACGTTTTTTGCGGGGTTGAAGCATGCTTCAACCCTACCAGTAACCTGATTATTTTCTTAAAGAGCATAAGCCGTGCGGCTGTCGGAAAAGCCAGGTCTGCTGTACCTACCCCGGTACAGCCCTCACCCCCGACCCCCTCTCTCGACCGTGCCTTCGGCACCAGGAGCGGGGAGAATCCCAAACCGTGCGGATTTTCCTCCCCCTCGCCCAGCCGCACAGCGGCGTTAGGGAGAGGGGGACCGAGGAGGTGAGGGCTGCAGGATACAACCTCACCGCACGCTCCTCTGTGTCTCCCACGTCAGACCTTCACGCGGCAGCAGCATCTCCGGGATGCCGTCAAGATAGTAGCACGCCGGATTGCCCTCACCCGCTGCATGCAGCACGGTCATCGCGGTCTGTCCATCAATCACAAAGTCGTAGAAGGTATGCGGGTAGACCTGCTCGCCGGTGT
>DAOTWP010000216.1:0-21195 GCA_034435675.1 Anaerolineae bacterium | reverse complement strand
GGTGGCAGCGCCCGTGTTTGCACTGCCGTAATCATCTGTGCCAGCACATCCGCCGGAACCCCCTGCCGCAAGCGCAGCATCAGTGCTTCCTGTAGCCGCTGATGCAGCTCAATCTCAATATGCTGGCGTTCCAGTTTTGCCAGCGCATTGTCCTGCTCCAGAAATTCGCGGTGGCGCGTAATCGCCTGCACCAAAGCATCAACACCACTGTCACTGGTCGCGACGGTTTCAATTACAGGGGGAACCCACATCGGCGCGCTGGTGGCGGCACTTTGCTGCGGCTCAACAGCCACAAGCTGCCCATGATGCATGACCATCTGCGCCCGCGATGCCGGATGTCCGATTTCGAGCATGGTTTTGAGCGCGCGCACAGTGTTTGCCGCGCCGGGACGATCTGCCTTGTTGACCACCAGCACATCGGCGATTTCCAGAATACCCGCTTTAATCGCCTGCACTTCGTCCCCCAGACCAGGCGCTTCGACCACCAGCGTGGTGCGTGCCATGCGGGCAATATCCACCTCGCTCTGCCCCGCGCCCACCGTTTCGATCAGCACCACATCAAACCCGGCGGCATCCATCACCCGCGCAACATCCAGCGTTGCCCGCGCCAGCCCGCCCAGACTGCCGCGTGTTGCCATGCTGCGAATAAACACACCGGGGTCGCCGGAAAGGTCACGCATCCGAATACGATCCCCCAGCACCGCCCCACCCGAAAACGGGCTGGTCGGGTCTACGGCAACAATCCCTACAGTGCTCCCCGCCGCACGATATGCCTTTGCCAGCGCATTCACCAGCGAGCTTTTGCCAGTGCCGGGCGCGCCGGTGACACCGATAATCCACGCCCGTCCCGTATGCGGGAATAAAGCCGCGAGGGCTGCATCCATACCCTCGCGCGCGTTCTCAATCACCGTGAGCAGCCGCGCCAGCGCCCGGCGATCCCCATTCAGCAGCCGTTGTACCAGTTCATCCACTTGCACTAGCGCGTTGTCCCTCTGGCTGTCATCAGTTCGTGAATATGCGCAACAATGTCGTCGGTGTTGGTGCCGGGACCAAAAACGCCGCGCACGCCGAGCTGCTCCAACTGCGCTTTGTCTTCATCAGGGATGATGCCACCCACCAACAGCGGGACATCCTGTAAGCCATTTTGATTCAGCAGTTCACGGATGCGCGGCACCAGCGCCATATGTGCGCCGCTGAGTACGCTCAAGCCAACGACATCCACATCTTCTTGCAATGCCGCTTCAGCGACCATTTCCGGTGTTTGGCGCAGCCCGGTATAGATCACTTCCATGCCGGCATCACGCAGGGCACGCGCAATCACTTTTGCACCGCGATCATGTCCATCCAGACCCGGCTTCGCAATTAACACACGTACAGGTTGAGTTGTCATGGATTGTTTTCTTCTCGATCAACTGCGGTAATGTTTGTTGAACGTTGATGAACTAACTTTGTCCTTTGATTATAGCAGAAAGCCTGCCGCTGACCACATCCCCGCCACAATCTTCGGCACAGTCCGGGCAGCGCGCGACCGGTTGCAAACAAACCAAACCATAATCGAACCAAATTGCCAGAACGAAAACACTGCACTCTGCGCAGGCTGTGATACAATGCCTAATATGACGAAAATCTAATGTTGGGAACTTGTCGATGGGCACGGCATCCACGTTTAATAAAGATCCGCTTCGCGCCGTGAGCACACAGGAGCATATGACCGTCAGCCGGGTTACGCCGGTGTCTGGACATCTGACCCTGACGTTATTTACCACGCTAACTGGTATTGTGACCTTAGGGCTGCTGGTGGTGTATCTGGTCACTGCCGTCAACTGGCGCGCACATCCTTTTCTGGGGGTGATGCTGACCAACACGCTGGTAGTCAACAATGCTGCGCCAACCGGGGAGCGCACCACCTGGCAGGGGCAAGCTGCCGGGCTGCTGCCGGGCGATCACCTGCGTGCTATCAACGGCGTACCCCTAGCATCCAATGCACAGGATTACGCCACCGCAAACGCCACCTTCAACGAGCTTATGGCACAACTTGAGTACGGCAGCAGCGTCACCCTGGACTTTGAACGACCGCTGCCCACCACGATGACCCCGGCACCCGGGGTCACCTGTGCCGCGCCGCAGGGCGCTGTTGTACCGTGCCAGGTGACATTCACACCCGGCTTCCTGCCCGCCGGTGATTTTCTGGCGTTTTTCCTGCTGCCCTATCTGGTTGGGGTGGCGCTGGCGGCGGCAGGTTTCATTGTGCTGGTCCTGCGCGGAAAGCAGAGCAATGCGCTCATCGTCGCCATCATCTGCTTTTTGATGGCGCTGGGGCTGGGCGGCATTTTTGATGCAGGCAGCACCCATCTGCTGGTACCGGCGTGGCTGGCGGCGCTCAGCCTGATGGGCGGTTTCTTTGCCATGTTCGGCATGATCTTCCCAACACGCATGCGCCAACTGCACCGTCTGCCGTGGTTCCAGTTCGTCCCGCTGGGCATTGCGGTGGTGGTCATGCTCTATGCGATCAGCCTGCTCACGCCGTCCACACCCCAGGTCGCCGGGAATGCGCTCTATCTGGCAGGCGGGTTCATGCTTTTCTGTCTGTTCCTGATGGGCATCAGCATGAATTACCAGCGGCGCTACGCCATCTCTACACAAATCCGCAATCAGGCAAACACCGTGCTGATCGGCGCGGCGCTGCTGCTGCTGCCGTCGCTGTTCTGGGTAATTCCGCGCGGAATCAACGCCCTCGGCATCGGCATTCAGATTCCGTTCCAGATCGAAACCGGCATGATCTTTCTGGCAGTGGTCGCAGGCAGCATGATCTACAGTGTGCTGCAATCGCGCCGTGTAGAAACGGATCGCTGGGTCAGCCAGGGGTTGGTTTACCTGCTGCTGCTCGGCGCATTGGTTGTCGGTTATGCCCTGCTGGTGCTGGGCGCTACGCTGCTGACCGTCGGCACGCTGCAACCGAACGATGCCGTGCTGATTGCGCTGACGATCTTCGTCATTTCCATGCTGTTCCTGCCGGTGCGTTCAGCTTTGCAGCGGCGCATTGAAGCGCTGTACTTCCGCATTCGCTATAACTATCAGGAACTGACCGAAGAATTCGCCCAGCAAGTCAGCGGCACCGCCAATTATGACGAAATCCTGAGTCGCTATCTTGAGCAGATCAACAACGCGCTGTCACCCGGCAGTGTGCTGATCTTTCTGCGCAGCCCGGATGGACAGGAATATATCGCCTATGGCAAGCCCAAGCCGGCTACTGATGTGCGCTTTCCGGCGACCAGCGGCATCGTGCAGATGCTCGAAAAGAGCGACTACATCTATATTGACCCTAATGAACCCTGGCAGAATTCGCTGATTTCCGAACGCACCCGCCTGCAAATTCTGCAAGCGCAGGTCATCACCGCGCTAAAAGGTGCAGAGCAGTTAAGCGGCTTTGTCAGCATCAGCGCCCCGCGCCAGCGTGGCAAAATCTACAGCTACGAAGACCTGCGCTTCATCAAAAATCTCTCGCGGCAGATGGCAATCGCCGTTGAACGAGCACAGGTGATTGAATCGCTTGAACGGCGTGTACACGAGCTTAATGTGCTCAGTCAGGTCAGCCAGGCGGTCAATTACACCCTGCAATATGACGACCTGCTGGAGCTGATCGCCACACAGACTGACCGGCTGATTCGCACGCAGAATCTGTATATCGTCCTGCGCGACCAGACCATCGAGCAGTTGTATTTTGCCTTCTTCCTCGAAAATGATGACCGGCAGGAAGACAAAGAAAACCGCCGCTTCACAATGGGGCGCGACCTCTACAGCGAGATTATCCGCAAGGGACGCGCGCTGCGACTGGATAACTTCGCCGCAGAAATGGCGAAACGCAACATGCCGGTTGTCTACGAAACCCCTACCCTGCGCGCGTGGATGGGGGTGCCGCTGATCGCCGGACCGACGATTATCGGCGTGCTGGCGATTGCCAGCAGCGAAGCGCGCACCGTCTATACAGAAGAACAGCTCAAGATTTTTAACGACATTGGTACGCTGGCAGCCTCGTCACTGGACAAGGCACGCCTGTTCGAAGAAACCGCCCTGCGCGCCCGCCAGCTTGCCGCGCTGAACACCGTCAGCCAGAAGCTGGTCGCGGCAGAGCTGAACGTTGAACAACTGCTCAAGCAGATCATGACCAGCGCGGTAGAAATTCTCAATGCGGAAGCCGGTTCGCTGCTGCTGACCACCGATGATGACGACAGCAAACAACTGGAATTCCGTGTGGTGATCGGCGGTTCCGGCGATGCGCTGGTAGGGCAGCGCCTGCCTGCCAACAAAGGGCTGGTAGGCGAAGTTGTCGCTAACCGCTCAGTGGTCATCGTCAACGATGCCGCCAACGACCCGCGCTGGGGTGGCGAAGTCGCTAAAGGGGGCTTCCACACCGCCGCGATCCTCGCCGCACCGCTGATCGCCAAAGACCGCGTAATCGGCGTGCTGGAGATCATCAACAAGAAGGGCGGCAGCGTGTTTGTCAATTCTGATGCTGACCTGCTGACCACCTTCGCCGGGCAGGCAGCAATCGCCATCGAGAACGCGCGGCTGTTCCAGATGACCGACTTCCAGCTTGCCGAGCGCGTCAAGGAATTGGAAGCGCTGGAACGTATCGACGTGGAATTGAACCGCACGCGCGACCCGGTCAAGGTGGCGGAAATCACCATGAAGTGGTGTATCGCCAACACGGGCGCAACCGCCGGTGTGCTGGGGCTGGTCAGCCAGAATCCCCCGCGCATGCGTATCCTCACGTCTTACGGCTACAGTGATGCAGACCTGCCTGCAGGGGCAACCCACCGCGAATGGTCGCTGGAACGCGGCATTGTTGCCCGTGTGCTGCGCACGCGCCGTGCCGACCTCGCACCTGATCTGAGCATCGACCCGGATTACCTGCCCGCGCTGCGCGGTTCACGCAGCCAGATTACCGTGCCGATGATGTCCGGGGGTGAGATCACCTCCATACTGGTGCTGGAAAGCAGCACCAGCACCCCGCTGAACATTCTTGATCTGGCGCTGGTGCAGCGTATTGCCGACCACGCCAGCATCGCCATTGACAACGCGCGCCTGTACGAACAACTCACCGAACGGCTGTCGTCCAAGAGCGAATTCATGAGCTTCGCGGCGCACGAACTCAAGCAGCCGCTGTCATCTGTCAAGGGTTTCGCAGATTTACTGCGCGGCGGCAAGATGGGCGGGCTGAGCGAAATGCAGGCATCGGTGCTTAACACCATCTACTCCAGCGCTGACCGTATGCAGGTGATCATTGACGACCTGCGCGACTCAGCAAAGGCGGAAGAAGGCAAGCTGAATATCGACCTGACGCCGATTTCGTTCTACAACGTCGTGCTGGAAACCCTGCGCCCATTCCACAAGCAGTTTGACGACAAAGGGCAGCAGATTGTCAACAATGTCAAAGAAGACCTGCCACTGGTCATGGGCGACTCCAACCGGCTGATTCAGGTGCTGACGAACTTCGTCAGCAACGCCCACAAATACAGCCCCGAAGGCAGCAGCATTACGATCAATGCCGAGGTGGAGGCAGACGCAACCCAGATGAACGGGCTGCCGATCAACACCACACGCACCAGCAACCAACTGCGCGTCAAGCCGATGCTGCACATCTCCGTGCGTGATAACGGCATTGGCATGAGCGACGATGACGTTCAGCGCCTGTTCAACGAGCGCTACTTCCGCAGCGATAACCCCGAAGCGCGGGAACAGCCGGGCACGGGACTGGGCATGATGATCACCCGCAGCATCATTGAACTGCATCACGGGCGCGTATGGGTCGAAAGCGAACTGGGCAAGGGGTCAGCCTTCCACTTCACGATCCCGCTTGCCAGCGAAAAGCAGATCCATGCCGCGCGCAGTGCGGACGCTGTGGACGAACCAGAGGGTGAAGCGGAAAAAGAAACCGCTTCGGATTAAACCAGAAGCATAACCCGAACAGAAAACGCCCCATGCTTCGGGGCGTTTTTTGTTCAGCGATTTACGCAAGCGCTGCCGGGCAGCGAATTCACCAACCGCATCAGCACTGCCAGCCGGTTCGCATAGCTGACCCAGAATGCGTGCGTGACGTTTCACTGGCCACTGGGCGCGTTTCGCCCTTTGGCTCAGACCAGATGCGGCTCGATCTTGCTGGTGATTTTGTCCTTGGGCTGGTAGCCGGTAATGCGCACCACATCCTTGCCATCCTTGAACAGGATCAGCGTCGGAATCCCCATAATGCCATAGCTCATCAGGACATCCTGATTGGTGTCAGCGTCGAGCTTCGCTACCTTCAAGCGCCCGCTGTACTGCTCCGCAATTTCCGCCACCAGCGGCGCAATCATCTTGCATGGACCGCACCATTCTGCCCAGAAATCCACCAGCACCGGCACCGGTGAGTTAAGTACGTCGGTCTGGAACGTATCCTGGGTTACTTCGAAGGTTTTTTCGCTCATTGCGAACTGAACTCCTCTTCACTTCCGCCCTTTTGACGGCAACATATGCACATGGTATCATGACAGCAGCGGGCAGAACAAGATCAATCGCCCGCATTCTGCTGGAACATTCACGAACAAATCCGTTCGCTGCCACTATGACTACAGACGAGACTGCGCTACCGGAACTTACAAAACGACAGGAAGCGATTCTTTCGCTGATTGTGCGCGCCCACACCGAAAACGCCGAGCCAATCAGCTCACGCTTTCTGATGGAGCATTCCGGGCTGGGCGTCAGCTCCGCCACCATTCGTAACGAGATGGCGGTGCTGGAAGAAAAAGGCTATGTCAACGCGCCGCACACCTCCGCCGGGCGTGTGCCCACCGAAAACGGCTACCGCTATTTCGTCAAGCGGCTGCTCAACAATGGGGAGCTGTCCAGCGGCGAGCAAACCCAGATCACCGAAAAGATCAAAGCCTCGCCCCTGGGGACAGAAACCTGGCTGCGTGCGGCGGCGGCGACTCTGGCGCGGGTGGCGCGTACTGCATCCATCGTCACGCCCCCGCTGGCAGAGACCAGCCGCTTCAAACATATGGAGTTAATCAGCATTCAGGGGCGGTTGGTACTGCTGGTGCTGGTGCTGCATGGCGGCAGTGTTCACCAGCGCATGCTGAATCTGGGTGAAGCGATCCCGCAGGAGCGCCTCAGCGACATTGCCACCCGGCTGAACAACCTGTGCCTTGACCTGACGATGAATGACGTGCGCATGAAGGCAATCGGGCTGCCGCTGCTGGAACGTGACATCTGCGAAACCGTTGCCGAACTGATGGAACGCGCCGACGGCAACGCTGTACGCATCGTCTACCGCGACGGCTTGAGCGAAGTCATCAGTGCCTTTCATAACAACGAAGGCGCGCAGCAGGTCGTGCGCGTTTTTGAAGAACGTGCCTTCCTGAACATGATTATCGCCGAATTTCTCAACCCGCTGGTCAATCAGGTGGAAGTGATCGTCGCCGGGGACGGACGCCGCGATGAACTCAACCGCATCAGCATTGTGCTCAGCCGGTACGGGCTGCAAGGGCAGGTCAGCGGCACGGTAGGCGTGCTGGGACCCACCAACCTGAATTACGCGCGGGCGGTCAGCGCCGTGCGGCACATGTCCACGCTGATGAGCGATATGGTCGCCTCGCTCTATGCCCCCGGCTCCGAGGATCTCGCGCTGCCCGGCAGCCCACCGGACGAAAGCGACTGAACGCCCCTGGATGGCGCGCCGCTGCCGCCACCCGGAAATCACGAAAGATTCATGCAGGCGTGGCATTTGTTAACGCGATTCTATGATGCACCCGCTACAATGACAAACTGACTTCGTAAAGGCGATTTACAGGCGCTGTTAAGCGCGCGTGCCGGCGCGCTTGCGGCAGCAGCCTGCCCGGTTTTTGGAGGCACTGAATCTGTGAAGGAACACGAACCAGGAACTGCCAATGTCACGGCAGAAGCAACCCCTGCCCAGGACGAAAACAGCACACCTGTCAGCCCGAACACCGTGACAGAAGCGGCGGGCACTACCACAACAACTGAGCCATCCCCCGGCGCAGCGGCTGCACTGGAGGGGCTTCAGGCGGAATTGAGTCAGGCAATTGACCAGCTTCAGCGTGAGCGTGCCAGTTTTCAGAATTACAAGCGCCGCACCGAAAAAGAACTGGCGGACAGTCGTCTGACCGGCGCGCAGGATGCGGTCATACGCTTCTTTCCAATCTTTGACGATTTTGAGCGCGCCCTGAATAACATCCCGGCAGAATTACAGGGCAACCCCTGGATGAATGGGGTGGAACTGATTCTGCGCAACTATCATAAGCTGCTCGACGAATTTAACATCCAGCCGCTGGACCCGGTCGGGCAGCCTTTTGATCCCAGTCGCCACGAGGCAGTTGGGACGGACGATCACCCCAACGCTGAAAGCAGCACAGTGACCGTAACTCTGCAAAAAGGTTATCTTGCAGGAGATCGGGTTCTGAGACCGGCACTCGTGCGCATCGCCAATTAAGATGGCGCTTGCGGGGTACGCGGCGCAGGGGCATTTCAAACTGCGGCACTGCCCGATCCGGGATTCCGACTGATCACAGGCAAAACAGAACGCAATCAACAACAGGAGCTTATAAACCCATGGGACGTATTATTGGCATTGACCTCGGCACCACGAATTCTGTGGTGGCGGTGATGGAAGGTGGCGAACCCGTCGTAATTCCTTCGTCAGAAGGCGGGCGGCTGATCCCTTCTGTCGTGGCGTATAACCCCAAAAGCAATGAACGGGTGGTCGGCAAGGTCGCGCGCAATCAGGCAGTGGTCAACCCGGAAAACACGGTCTTTTCAGTCAAGCGCTTTATGGGGCGCAAGTACAGTGACCGCCAGGTACAGGAAACCACCAAACGGGTGCCCTACAAGGTCGCTGCCGCTCCTAACGGTGACGTGCGCGTGGTGATGGGTGGCAAAGAATACAGCCCGCCGGAAATCTCGGCGATGATCCTGCAAAAGATCAAGCAGGATGCCGAGGCGTATCTGGGCGAACCTGTTGACCGCGCGGTGATTACCGTCCCGGCATATTTCAACGATGCCCAGCGCAATGCCACCAAAGACGCGGGGAAAATTGCCGGGCTGGAAGTGCTGCGCATCATTAACGAACCGACCGCCTCTAGTCTGGCTTACGGGCTGGGCGAGCACAAGAACGAAATCATCGCCGTATATGACCTTGGCGGCGGGACGTTTGACATTTCGATTCTCGAAGTGGGCGACGGCGTGTTCGAGGTCAAAAGCACCAACGGCGACACCTACCTGGGCGGTGACAACTTCGACGAAGCCATCATTGACTGGCTGGCGGACGAATTCAAGAAGGAACAGGGCATTGACCTGCGCGCAGATCGCCAGGCATTGCAGCGCCTGAAAGAAGCGGCGGAAAAGGCGAAAATCGAGCTGTCCAGCACGCTCAGCACCGAAATCAACCTGCCGTTTATCACCGCTGATGCCAGCGGACCCAAACACCTGAACGTCACACTGACCCGCGCCAAGCTGGAAAGCATGGTTGACCATCTGGTGCAGCGTTCAATTGACCCCTGCCGCTCCGCGCTGAAGGACGCCGGGCTGGATGCCAGCCAGATTAACACGATTATCCTCGTGGGCGGCATGACCCGGATGCCCGCCGTGCAGTCGGCAGTCGAGAAGTTCTTCGGCAAAGCGCCGATGAAAGGTGTCAACCCGGATGAAGTTGTGGCGCTTGGCGCGGCGATTCAGGGCGGCGTGCTGGCAGGCGATGTTAAAGACATTCTGCTGCTGGACGTGACCCCGCTGACCCTCGGCGTCGAAACGCTCGGCGGTGTGGCAACCGCGATGATCCAGCGCAACACGACTATCCCCACCAAGAAGAGTCAGGTGTATTCGACCGCGGCGGACAACCAGACACAGGTTGAAATTCATGTCGTGCAGGGCGAACGCCCAATGGCGGCAGATAACAAATCGCTCGGCAAGTTTATTCTGGACGGCATTCCGCCTTCCCCGCGCGGAATCCCGCAGATTGAAGTGACCTTCGACATTGACGCCAACGGTATCCTCAACGTGAGCGCGCAGGACAAGGCTACCGGACGCCAGCAGCGCATTACGATCACCGCCAGCAGCGGCTTGAACGACAACGAAATTGACCGCATGGTCAAGGAAGCCGAACAGCACGCCGCCGAAGCCGCACGCCGCCGCGAGGTTGCCGAAGTCAAAAACCATGCTGACGGCGCGATCTTCACCGCAGAAAAACTGCTGCGCGATTATGGCGAGCGCTTCCCGCAGGAAGCGAAGGACAAGACCCACGAATTGATCGCGGCAGTGCGTAAAGCCGCCGAAGGCGATGACACTGACACGATCAAAGCGGCTACCGAGGCGCTCAACCAGCACATTCAGACGCTCGGCGGCAGCATGTATCAGGATGCGGGCGCACCGGACGCCGCGGGCGCAGGCTCCGGCGGGCAGGCAGCCGGCAGCCGCCCCGATGAAGATGTGGTCGACGCGGAATTCACCGAAGCATAACCGTCAGGCGCATGCCTGACTGCACAACGCCAGGGGCGCGGGGTTTCTGCGTCCCTGTTTGTAAACGTTGGTTCGCCGCCATCCGCGAGATTCCCTGCATCTGTACCGCGCGGGATGCTGATATAATTGAGACAAGCAGACAGAGAGTACGCGCAAACAAACCCCTATGGCTAAAGACTACTACGATATTCTGGGCGTTGCGCGCAACGCCGACAAGAACGAAATCAAGCGCGCCTTCCGCCAATTGGCACAGCGCTATCACCCCGATGTCAGCAATGAGCCAGACGCCGAGGAACGCTTCAAGGAAATCAACGAGGCGTACCAGATTCTGTCGGATGATGACAAACGGGCGCGTTATGACCGTTTTGGGCATGCCGGGGTTTCCGGTCAGGGCGGCTTCAGCGGTCAGGGTGGTTTCAGCGGATTTGAGGAAATCTTCGAGGAGTTCTTCCGGGGTTTCGGCGGGGTACGTGGCGGTGGTGCCAGTGGACGCCGGGCGGGTCCACGCACGGGCACCAATCGTCAGGTTGAGGTGACGATCAGCTTTGAAGAGTCGGTCTTCGGCGTCGAAAAAGAAATTGAGTTCGACCGCTACGAAACCTGCGAAACATGCAGCGGCAGCGGCGCAGAGCCGGGCAGCCAGCCCATTCCGTGTACGCAGTGTGCGGGCACGGGCGAAGTGCGCCAGGTGCAGCAGACATTTCTGGGATCAATGGTGCGCGTTGCCACCTGCCCGCGCTGCAATGGGCGCGGCACGGTGGTCAGCAATCCCTGCAAAACGTGCAGCGGCAGCGGGCGCCAGCGCAAGCGCGCCGTGCTGAATGTACAGATTCCCGCAGGTGTGCGCGAAGGGCTGCAAATTCAGGTGCGCAGCGAAGGTGACGCGGGCGAGATGGGCGGACCCAGTGGCAGCCTGCTGGTGCTGGTGCATGTGCAGGAGCACGCTTTCTTCAAGCGCAAGGACAACGACATTATCCTCGACATCAGCCTGAACGTGGCACAGGCGGCGCTGGGCGACAAAATCAATGTTCCGACTGTGGACGGCGATGTCGAATTGAGCGTGCCCCCCGGCACACAGACGGGCAAAGTCTTCCGGCTGCGCGGCAAGGGTATCCCCCGGCTGCGTTCGGACGGCAGCAATTCCGGCAGGGGCGACCAGCTTGTGTATGTGCAGGTGCAGGTGCCAACCAAACTGAGCGACAAACAGCGCCTGCTGTTCGAGCAGCTTGCCGAGACATTTGGCGGGGAAATCCAGCCGCAGGGCAGCGGACGCGGTTTTTTTGACCGCGTGATGGATTTTTTCGCCGGCGAGAATAACAGCTAAGTACAGGCAAATTGAAAATGTCGGATGAAGGGGCGAGTCTGAGACCCGCCCCCTATGGAAAACAATCCCGCGAGATTTCTGTGGTTGTACGTAGTAATCTAACAAGATGAGCGTTCCGGCTGAACAAGGGGATCATGCAGGTTAACAATTTGACCGGTAAACGTTTTTCGTAGGGTTGAAGCATACTTCAGCCCTACCGGCAGCCGATTATCTTCCTAAAGAGCACAATCCCCGTGTCCGGTATGTAAACTAATCCTATCCCTGCATCAAAGACTAATGCCTGAGCAGATCATTTACACGAAAACGGGTCGCGCCCCTTCCTCTGTCATTCCGGCGTGTTGCCTGCCCCTCAAAACCGTCTTCGCAACCGCACAGGGTAATGGCGCGTATAGCCTGTAAATCACAGACAGTGCTTTAGATACAGCCTCATGGGGGTTCGCCATGCCCGATTCCGACTATTTTGACGAGAAACGCATTACCGCGCGCATCACCAAACGTTTTGAGCGCCGCCGCGATTTCCTGATGAACATCGTCGCGTCAATCGTCGCCCTGGTGGTGGTGCTGGGGCTGGCAGCCGGCGGGGTGCTGCAGGATAACACCGCCAACGTGATTGCGGCGGGGGTTGCCCTGATTGCGCTTGCCTCGGTGCCGCTGCATTATGTCAACATGCTCTACGACGAACGCACCGAGCAGGCGATTGATGCCGAACTGCGCCGCCAACGCGGGAGCCAGGATCTGCGCCTGCAAGCGCTGGTGGATACAGCAGTCGAGCGCAGGCTGCGTGAATACGGCGTGCTGGACAAGCTCAAGCGCGAAGACCTGAACACCCGCCTGAGCGCCGACGGCGAACTGCCGCTTGACGCGCCGTTCTATTACGACGATGACACAGCAGAAGACCGGCGTTACGGCTAATGCGTGGGCTGCACCGCTGAGCCGCCGTACCCCACCCGCCGCGTGACCCTGTTCACCACCCCCGCCGCTGCATATACTCTACGGCGCAGAAGGAGAACAGCACTATGGATTGGATTGAAGTTTCGCTGGGCATTGTCGATGGCGAGGCGGCAGAGGCAATCGCCGAGGTTTTGCAGCGCTACGGGCATCAGGGCGTGTCCGTCCAGCGCGAAGGGCTGATGCCCAACATGTACGACGAGACCGACCCGCCGCCGGTCGGGGGCTACACCGTGCGCGCCTACTTCCTCAACGACGACCACGCCGAACAGACCAAAACGCAGCTTGAACACGCGCTGCGGCTGATGAACCTGATGTACCCCATGCCCGCGCCTGCCTACAGCATTGTGCGCGACGAGGACTGGGCAGAAGCATGGAAGGTGCATTATCACCCCGTGCGCATCGGCAAGCGCCTGCTGATCCGCCCGGCATGGGTCGAACTACAACCGGAAGACGGCGTAATGGTCGTCACGCTCGACCCCGGCATGGCGTTCGGCACAGGCACACACCCCACCACACAGCTCTGCCTGGAAGCGCTGGAAGAACTGGTCAAGCCGGGCATTCGCGCGCTCGACCTGGGCGCGGGCAGCGGCATTCTGGCAATCGCGGCGGTCAAGCTGGGCGCGGTGCATGTTCACGCGCTGGATACCGACTCGCTGGCAGTGCAGGTCACCAGCGAAAACGCAGAGAAAAACGGCGTTGCCGACAGCATCACCTCGCAGCAGGGCAGCCTCGAAAGCCTGCTCACCTCTGCCCGGCGCTTTGATCTGATTGTCGTCAACATTCTGGCGAAGATCATCATCGAGATGTGCGCGCAGGGGCTGGGGCAGATCGTGCGCCCCGGCGGGCTTGCCGTGTTCAGCGGCATCATTGACACTCAGGCAGACGAGGTTGAAGCGGCGCTGCGCAGCACCGGACTGCTGCCCTACAAACGCCGCCAGCAGGGCGACTGGATCGTGATCGAAGCGCGCCGCCCGTATGAGGATGACTGACCGTTATGCCACGATGCGCTGATCTACGGCATGACGCGCGAGGAATTCGACGCGCGGTGGCTGCCGCCGCAGCCCTGATCCGCTGACCGCCTAAATCCCGCGCTTGCGGCATTCGCTTTCGACAAACTCCTGAAGCTGTGCGAACGATTCCAGAATCCACAGCTTCTTGTGGATGTAATGCGGGCTGGGGGCAACCGGTCCAATCGTCGCCGGGTCAAACGGCAGGCGCTCCACGCGGTCGCCAAAGGCAACTTCCAGTTCCTCGTAAGACGACATCAGCCCTGCGCCGAATGCCTTCAGCTCGCCGTCTTCCTTGATGATGCCGAACTCAATTGTGTACCACCAGATGCTGCCCAGCGCCGGGCGGTCTTCTTTGCTGCACGCCAGCATCAACTGTGCATAGCGATGCACCAGTTCGGCATAAACCCGATTCGCCATCAGCGGCAGATGCCCAAACGCATCATGGTAAATGTCCGGCAGCGGCGTGTAGTCCAGGCTGTCGCGCTCGCGGATGTACTCGGTAACCAGGAATTCCTTGCGCACCAGATGTTCAAACCACGTCTGCCCATCCGAATACTGCACATCTGTGCTGATCAGGTCCCAGCCGCCGGTCGCTTCCCTGAACACCGGATTCAGCCGTTCAAAATCGGGAATGCGTGCGGCGCTCAGCCCCAGCGTCTGCACGCCAGCGCGCCAGAATTTGCAGGCACGCCTTTCCGCGCGCGGGTACTGCCGCTCGAACATAATGCGCCAGGTTTCGTCCTGCGCCTCGTTAAAGTGATAAAAAGGTCGTTTTGTGAGCATGATGTGACCTCCTGAATTAGTGCCCCTGATGACTGCTAAGTGCAAGCAAATTGAAAATGTCGGATGTAGGGGCGGGTCTGAGACCCGCCCCTACGGAAAACAATTCTGCGAGATTTCTATGGTCGTACTTAGAAGGATAGCCAATCAGCCAATTTGTAGACATTACGTAGTGGAAAAAGCAGTCTTTCCTGAGCCAGAGGATTAATCCCCTTGTTTGAAACGGCAAGCTGCGTAAGCCCCAATCATTTGTACAAATTGGACAACCGTTCTTGGTTTTCCTTGTGCAGATTATTCTATCACGGAACATTACGCGCTGAAAAGCACTCCGGCAGAAAATTTACAGTGTTGCGTCGCGGATTGGCATATACGCTTAACTGCCCCGCCGTGAGCACAGGCGTCCACGCCTGCTCAACGTGCGCCAGCAGCCTTACCGCGCCGGGCATATGAACACTGCCCCACCCGCGCCACAAGCCATCCACCACCACATAGGCGGCGTTTTCAACATGCGGATCATAGACATAGCGGTTCAGCGGCGTGCTGCCCGGTAAATGCACCGCGTCTTCCCCGGTGATCGCCACCGCCATCTGGAAGTCTGCCACGCGAACAGTGAACACCCACGCGATGCCCGGCGAAGCAATTACCAGATCGTCCGGCATGGCGCAGCGGTTGACCAGCGCGGCGACGGTCTGCGCGTCTGCCGGGCGCACCAGCAGCGGGTCAAAAGCCGTCTGCCAGCCCTGCGCCACAGACAAAAACGGCAGCGCCAGCACAAACGCCAGCGCCGCAGCGCCGGGCAGCACCAGCGCCCCGCCCGCCAGCAGCGTCACCATGCGCTCCGGCACATGCCCCACAGCGCCCAGCCCCTCGCGCAGCCCCGCCCACATACGCGGCAGCCCGTCGTGCAGCAGCCCTGCCACGCCCAGCGCGACCAGCGGCATCAGCGGGATCATGTAATGCAGGCTGAGACCGTAGAGCGCCAGCGTGCGCCCCATCACCAGCACGTAGACCGCGCTGAACAGCAGCGCCAGCCCACGCAAGGACACAGGTTTGAGCAGCAGCAGCCCGGCAGCCCCTGCCACCAGCCATAGATCACTCGCCAGCAGCATAGTTACATTGCGCCCGATGCTCGTCAACTGCTCCGCCAGCGAGCTGCCGCCCAACCGGTTGAGCGTGAACGCCAGATCAAAGGTGAACGCCTGCGGCACGCTGAGCAGCAGCGCCAGCGCATACAGCCCAAACGGCAGCGCCGCCAGCGGCAGACTCCACAGCAAATCACGCGGGCGCACCAGCAGCAGCACCAGCGCCAGCGCCGCCACCAGTGCCCCGCCAGACAAATCAACCAGCACGCCACAGCCGAGCAGCAGCGCGGCAGCAGCCAGCCAACCGCGCCGTTGCCCTGCGCTGTAACGATACACTGCCAGCAGCGCCAGCAGCAGCAGTGGGGTCATCAGGTGGTAGCTGTAGCCCATGCGACTGTATAACACCGCCTGCGGATACAGCGCCAGCGCACCCGCTGCCAGCAGTGCCCGCTTTGCCCCGCCATCCCTGCTGCTCCGGTTGTGGCTGCCGCGCACCAGCACATACAGCAGCAGCACCGCCAGCACACCCAGCAGCCCCGTGAAACTGCGCAGCGCAGCGATGCTCACACCGAACAGCCCAAACCAGCCTGCCAGCGCCAGGTGAAACAGCGGCGGGCGCGCGAACAACAGCATCGACTGCCCCACCGCCATGTACTGCACCTCCCCTGCCAGCAAATGCCGGGCGATGTCCAGGTGTGTGCCTTCGTCTGTGTACCAGCCGGGGTTCGTCGCCACATGTGCCAGGCGCAGATATGCCGCCAGCAGCAGAATCAACCCCAGCAGCAGCGCTTCCACAAGAGACTGCTGGATACGATTGCTGTGCATCGCAGTTTCAGGCTGCCAGACGCAGCACAAACACACCCCAGCCCATATAGCGCCGTCCGTATGCCAGATACGCCCGGCGGCGTTGGTCGTTCCACGCTTTGAGCGCGGGCGCGTCGGGGTCGTTCGGATTTTCGTCCAGCCAGCGGCGCACGGTCATCCACTGCGTCGCCTCGTAACGATCCCAACCCGCCTGATCTGCCAGCACCATTTCGACCAGTTCCATACCGACCTGCTCAAAGCGCTCCAGCGTGCCCGCCAGCGACGCGAAGGTGCCGCGTGTTTCGTCCAGCGCCTCGTAACCCTCGTCGGGCAGTTCGTCAATCCAGTAAGGTTCGCCCACCAGCAGCAGACCGCGATTGTCCTTCAGCGCGCGCTGCATCAACCGCAGCGTGCCCACCAGCCCGCCGCCGATCCAGGTCGCGCCAAGACAGCTCACAATGTCGAATTCATGCCAGTCGGACGGATAGCGGGCGGCATCATCCTGTACAATCGTCACCGATGCCGCCACATCCAGTTCATCCGCGCGGTGGCGTGCGGCTGTTGTGAATGTCTCGCTGATGTCTACCCCAACCCCGCTGATTCCGTAGCGCTGCGCCCAGCGACACAGCAGTTCACCCTTGCCACAGGCGAGGTCCAGTAAGTTCATGCCCGCCCGGACACCACAGATGTCCCCCAGCAGCAGCAGCTGCGGCTCTGTGAACGGGTTCTGAATACGCAAATCTGTTTCGGCAATTTCGTAAAAACGCAAGGACATAAGGTTAGCCTTTTGATAGATACCCCCACAGGATCAGTGGATTCTAGCGTATTATCTGGCAAAGGCACGCTAAAATAGGAATTGGTGAAAAAAAGCACATGGGGAAAACCAATGGCGAATGCACCAACACCCGAACAGCTCCAGCAGCGGCGTGCCCAACAGGCGGCACAACCACCATCCCAAACAGCGGCAAACACCAGCAGCAGCACCCGTAAAGCATCCACCCGCCCCGACAGCAGCATGCGCCTTGGCTCGCGCATCGGTTTCGGCGTGCTGATCTTCCTCGGCAGCCTGCTGGGATCACTGCTGGGCACCTTCGCCCAGCTAAACGATCTTGCCGAGTCGTTCAGCAGGGTGCAAACAGCATTTTACCCGGAACTGTGCATTGTCGGCAGTGACACTATTCTGGGCGAAGGGCTGCATGTCGCCCAGGATTGGGCAGATGGGTTCGAGCGCACGCATGATGTGCGCGTCAGCGTCAACGCCGCTGGCTCCGGTGCGGGCGTGCGGTTAGCTGCCGAAGGCGGCTGCGCGCATGTGCTGGCGATGTCCGAACCCATCAGCAGTGGGCAGCTCGAAACACTGAACAATGCCGGCATCCAGATTGACTGCGCAGCAGAAATCGGTTATGACATCCTCGCCTTTGTGACCCACATTGATAACGCGGTCAACAATATTGCCGACGGTACGCTGCGCGGCATTCTGCTGGGCGAGATGAGCGATTGGTCACAGGTCGGCGGGCGCGTCATCGGCGCGGGTGAACCCATCCAGCAGCCCATCTATATCCTGGCGCGTCCCGGCAGCGGCACCACTGACTTTGTGCTGCGCAATTTTGGCAATTATCCCTACAGCGATGTCGAAACCTTCCCCGCAGCGAACTACATCCCCTGCGCGGACAATGACACCTGCCTTGATGCCACGCTGAGTCTGCGCGGGTCGCTCTACTGGGTCAGCGTCGCTTGGCTGCGCACCCAGCCGCAGCAGTATCTGCGCGTGATTCCGCTGCTGACCAATGACGAAGTGCCGATCAACATCCTCACGGCGCTGGAAACCCAGGAAACCAGCGGCGAACGCTTCGACATTGACCGTTACCCCGGTGACCTGACCCGCCCGCTGTATATGTATGTGCTGCGGCGCGGCGCAGATGCGCGCAATGACAACGCGGTCAATTTCCTGCGGTATGTGCGCGGCATCGAAGGGCAGCAGATCATGGAGCAGTATTACTTCTTCACACACTTCAACCCCCCGCGCGATGTCTCGGTGCCGCTGCCGCCCGGCTTCCCGGTGATGACCAACGGTGTGCCGGACCTCTGCCAACCACAGTAGTTGCCTCAGCCTTCCCGGCGCCCCTGTTCGCCCGCAGCCAAGATCAGCGCGGTTATGATCCTGCCGGACAAGGGGGTTATGCTCTTTAAGAAAATAATCAGATTACCGGTAGGGTTGAAGCATGCTTCAACCCTCCAAAATATATGGTCCGATTGATTTGTTAACCTGCATCATGTGCGGCACACACCACACGCACTGAGCACACCCCATACGCCTTCTGTTCATCCCCAGCAGCGCCGTTTTGGTCTATAATGCGCCTTTAGTCTGTCACCCTATACGCGCACTGCGCCGCACAGGAGCCGCCCCCGCCATGCCTTACCGTGATCTGGATGAGTTTATCGCCCGGCTGGAACAGAACGGGGAACTGCTGAGCAGCACAACGCCCGTCAGCAGCGATCTGGAAATCGCTGAGATTGTCCGACAGCTCTATGCACTGCCTGCCCGGAAAACCAGAGCGCTGCTGTTCGAGAATGTGCTGCGCCCCGACGGCGCGCGCAGTGCCTTTCCCGTGCTGGTCAACCTGTTTGGCAGTGAACGGCGCATGGCATGGGCGCTGGGCGGCGACACGCTGGACGACCTGACAGCGCGCATGAGCAAACTGCTTGACCCGCGCATCCCCGCCAGTTTTGCCGACCTGATGGCGCGGGCAGGCGAACTGCTCGGCGCCCTGCGCAGCGCGGGCAGCATCGGCGGCAGCCGCACACGCATTGCCCCGGCGCAGGAAATGGTCATCACCACCGGTATTGATCTGGGGATTCTGCCGGCACTGCGCTTCTACCCGGAAGAACCTTACCCGACGCTGACACTTGCCGCCGTTATCACGCGGCATCCGCAAACAGGGGTGCGCAACGCGGGCATGTATCCCGTGCATGTGCTGGACTCGCAGCGTCTCGCTATCCGCTGGGATATGTTGTCAGGCGGACGCGCTCATGCGCAGGCAGCGCTGGAAGCAGGTCAGGAACGCCTGCCAGTAGCGCTGGCATTGGGCGGCGATCCGGCGGTGATGTGGAGTGCCGCCGTGCCAATGCCGCCCGGTGTGGACGAAACCATGCTGGCGGGCTTTCTGCGCGGGCGCGCGCTGGAATTTGCCCGCTGCCTGTCGCAGCCGCTCGACATCCCTGCCAATGCCGACATCATCATTGAGGGCTGGGTCAACCCGCGCGAAACACTGACCGTCGGTCCATTCGCGGAACGCAGCGGCTTCTATTCCGCCTCTGCGAACGCCGCCGTAATGCACGTGACCACCATCACCCACCGCCGTAATGCCGTCTTCCCGGTTACGGTCTTTGGCAAGCCGGGCACCGAATGGTCCTGGATGCACCGGGCGCAGGAACGCCTGTTTTTGCCTGTTTTACAGGTCTTCATGGGCGAAATCAGCGATATTGATTTCCCGGCAGAAGGGCTGTTCCACAATCTCGCTATCGTCAGCATCCGCAAGCTGTTTGACGGGCACCCGCAGAAGGCGCTGTTCGGCTTGTGGGGCATCGGCGCGACGATGTACACCCGCACGGTGCTTGTCGTGGATGACGATGTCAACGTACATGATTACGCGGCAGTGGCGCGGCGGCTGGCGGAAAGCGGTATCACGCCGGAAGATGTGTTGCTGGCGCGCGGCATTGTGCGCGGCGCAGACCACAACAGCACCCAGGTCGCCGTCGCGGGCAAGCTGGGCGTTGACGCCACCCGCAAGGCGCATCCGGTGCTGTACCGCGTGCCGTCAGCGCCAGATGGTGACGCCCTGCAAGCGGCGGGGGCGATTGCATGGCGCATGTGGGGCAGCAACCTGCTTGTGGTGCAGGCAGAGGATGCAGCACCGGGCAAAGAAGGCGCGCTGCTGCATCACCTGCGCGAGCTTGCGCCCGACTTCCATCTGCTGCTGGTGGACCGGGACAGCAGGCTGGATGACCTGCCGGGTCTGGTCTGGCGGGTGCTGAGCGTGATTGACTGGTCGCGTGATGTGAGCTTCAGCGGTGGGCTGCTGACAGTCAATGCCGCCGCCGCCGCACGCTACGCGGCACTACGCGAAGCGCTGCCCGACCCCGCCGTGCAGAAGCGCGTCCGCCAGAAGTGGCTGCAATATGGCGTGGAGTGAGGAAAAGGCACTGCCGGGCTTTTGATGCCGGGCGAGGTGCACGCTGAGAAACAGACTCAGCGTTGCAGCAGCCACAGCACCACCGCTGCGTCCTCGCCTGTCTCGCCGGGGCGCGGGTACGCCGCAAGACGGGTCGCCGTGATACCGAGTGCCGTTTCCAGCGCCAGCACATCCACGCCAATCACACCGCCCGCTTCGACCAGCACGTAAACCGCGCCGTGTTCTGCCAGCGCCGCCTCAATCGCCGCCTGCATCGGCGCGTCGCCGCACAGCATCGTGCTGCCCTGCTGCGTATACGCCGCGTAGAAATTCGCCCGGCGGCAGCTGTCAGGAAACATGCTGGCAATCACCGGCAGGTCACGCCGCACCGGCAGGTCACGCCGCACCGGTAGGTCACGCCGCGTAATCGTCGTGTCAAATGCCAGCACCGCCTCGCGCAGCCCATAGCCCGCGCTGTGTTCGGTGATATGCTCCGTGCGCACATCGCGCGGCAGCGGCAAATCACCCGGCGCGGCATATGCCAGCAGCGCAAACGGCACAAA
>DAOTWP010000215.1:0-4924 GCA_034435675.1 Anaerolineae bacterium | reverse complement strand
ACCTGCCGGATGGCGTCCACGGTCGCCGGGTCAGTAAAGTTGATCGTCGGCGGCGCGGTGCGGTAATCCAGTGGCAGCCCGCCGTAAGCGGCGATCAGCGTCAGCAGGTGGCTGCTGTCAAAATCGCGCGATTCAAACGGCGGCGGGTCATTGGGTCCCAGCCGCAGATCCCGCAGCGACAGTTCAAAGTCGCTGACGGTCCAACCGGGGAAAGGCAGCGCCGCGCCTGTCTGGCGGAAGATATCCGGGTTGTACCACAGCACCTGCGGCGCGATGGTCAGCGGGAATGCCCAGACCTGGTTATCACGCTGCACCTGCGTCAGCACACCCCCGGCGAAGTCGTTCGGGTCGAAGCTGGGGTCTGCCGCCATCAGCGGACTCATGCTGCGAATCAGCGTCAGATCAATATTGGGCACCACATTGTTGGGGATATAGAAGCAGTCATATGCCTCTGCCATCGTGTCCAGCCCACCCCCGGTGAACGGCTGGCGTGTGTCGATGACGACTTCTCCTACCTGTGGGTCGCTGCTGGCAAAGTCGCTGGCGACACGATCCCAGCGATCCTGATTGGGCAACTGCGGGAAAAACGACTGGATGCCAAAATCCAGCACGACCTCGCCAGGGTTGAGCTGGGCGGGCGGCGGCGGTTCTGCGACGACGATGCGCACATCCTCGCGGCGCTGGTCTGCCAGATCAAGCCGTTCCAGAATATCGTTTTCGACCTCCTGCAAGGCAGTGGTGGCGTCCAGTCCCTGCGTAACCATGCGGTTGATAACGGTTTCCAGATCACCGGAGAAGCGCACCTCCGCGACCGGGAATGCCGACAACGCCGCTGCATCAACGATGGGCTGGTAGCTTTCCGGCAGATCAGCAAAGAAGAACTGCGGACCTTCCACCTCCGCGCCGATGAGACTCTGCCGCGCGGGGATGACGCCGAAGAATGCATTTGCCAGTTCCGGGCTGTTGGTGATGAACTTAACCAGCGCATACGCTGCTTCGGGATAGCGGGTGCCGCTGCTGATTGCCGCGCCGTTGACCAGCAGCCCGGCACGTCCGCCAGGCAGCAGTGCCATCTCGCGCGTGATGCTGCCGTCGCCGAGGTTAGCGAACACCGTCCGCCCGAAGATCATCGGTGCGCTGAGCAAAGCGTCGGTATCTATGCCCTCCCCCGCGGTGAACAAGCCGTCGTTTTCCAGCCGTACCCAATCCTCCAGCAGTGCGGCTAGCGCCGGGTTGTTGTACCGTGGGATAGCAGGCACAAAGGCGCTGTCTACTACCGTGTCACCCAGCAGGCTGAGCAGCAGCGGACCACGATCCCCGGTGAGGTCAATCAGGGCGGGGCGCTGCACGCTGCCATCCTGGTTATAGAGTGCCAGCCGCCGCAGCGCGTCTTCAAAATCTGCGAAGGTCCAGCGGTCGGTGGGGTACGGCACGCCGGCTTCGTCAAACGCTGCCGGATCGTAATACAGCGCGAGGACATCGGCGGAAACGGGCACTGCCCAGGTACCGTTGTCCCAGCGGTAAGACTGCCACAGCGTGGTGTAGAAGTCGTTTTCGCCAAAGCTGGCGTCTGTGCTGATCAACGGGTTCATATCCAGAAAATAGCCCGCGCGCACAGATTCCGGTGTGACCTGCCCGTTGGTGATGGCGAAAACATCCGCCTGACTGACATAGGTTTGCATCGCGTCGAGATACTCGGTGATATCGCCACCGGGGGACAGCGCCGGGCTGTCATCGGTGAAGACCAGGTGCAGGCGGACGCCGGGATTCTCCGCCTCGAACTGCTGCACAATCGTGTCTTCGACAAGATCGCGGATCAGGGTGGGGACTGCCAGTGAAACGGTGATTTCCCCCTGCGCAGCAGTGGGCGGAATCAAACTGAGCACTGCGAGTGCCAGCAGTGCCACGAGGAGACGGTGCTGAACACGCATCATCAGAACTCCTGTTGGGTAAGCAATTGTCACCGCGCGCGGGCAGCGCCACGTGACTCTATGTGAATTATGCCGCAAACAGGTGAATAGAGTGTAAAATGCGCGTAAGAAAACCGCGCGGATACCTGGCGTGTTCCCGCAGAGACCGGCTTGAAGGTCAAGCGACGGCAGTCGTTGGGTCCAGATCATGCGGATCAAATGGCTGCCCTGATTGGACGACACCATAGATCAGATGCGGCAGTTTGCGCAGCACCCACCGCCCCACGATTGCCATCTCGCGCTTGCCTCGCCGTACAAACCGGGCGTTTCAGGCGGTTCCTAAGCGAGCTGCGTGCGCACCAGATCGCGCAGTTCCTGCGTGCTGAAGGGCTTATAGAGGAAACCTGCTGCGCCTGTTTCAAGTGCGGTGGCTTCGTCGCCGGGATGACTGCGCGCCGTAAAGACGATTATCGGCACCTGCTGCATGTGCGGCAGGCTGCGCAACTGGCGCAGCACCTCAAAGCCGTCAATGTCCGGCAGGTTGATGTCCACAAACGCCAGCGCGAATGCATTTTCGCGGGCAAGTACCAGCGCCTCTGTGCCATTTTCCGCGCTGATCACCTCGATGTCGAGGAGTTTCAGCGTATGCGTGACTACACGGCGGGTGACACTTTCATCATCCACAACCAGTACCCGCTTGCTCATCCGGTCTAGTCTCCTAGAATTCGTACCAGTTCCCAGCGGCTGCCGGGACACAGGCGTTCGTGTATCACATGATCGAAGGTCTGCCGAATGATGAACAGTCCCATGCCGTGTTCGGGCAAATCCAGCAAATTGGGAACAGCAACGCGGTTCGGCAGCACAAAATCGCTGGCGGCGTCATCCACAATGATGAAGCGAACAGCAACCGGAGACCGTTCAACCGCTAAGTCAATCTGCCCCGGTGCCCCAGCGTAAGCGTGTCGGACGATGTTCACCAACAGTTCATGCACTGCCAGCACTACTGCCGCACAGACATCTGGCGGCAGGTCACGCAGCAGGGTTTCAAGATTACGCGAAACCTGTGCGGCGGCGTCCAGTGTGGCGGCAAAGGTTGTGTGCTCTTGCATCAGCTCAGCCTCCCCGATACAGCGCTGCAACAAGCGTCTGATCGTCCTGAATTTGCCCCGCCTGCTGCGCGGCAGCAACCAGCACATCTGCCAGCCGCCGCACATCCTGCGTTTCTGCCGGGATTGCCGCCAGCAGCCCCTCCTGCCCCCACAGCCCGCTGCCGGTGCGAATTTCAGTGAAGCCGTCACTGTAACCGAGCAGCAAGTCGCCTGTTTGCAGCACAAGGCGCTGGGTCTGGGCACGGAGGTCAGGCAGCACACCGATCGGTGGCACGGTCGCGGGGAGCTGCCCCCAACTGTTCTGCTGGCGCACCAGCAGCGGGGGATGCCCGGCGTTTGCTATTTCCAGCGCACCGGTTTGGGGGTCAAGCGCGACGATGGCAGCAGTTGCCATCAGATCAGTGCGCGTGTAGGCATCATAAACCGCCGCGTTGACCTCGCGCAACACTTCCGCCGGGGGCAGGCGCATGCGCAGTGCCATTGAGATTGCCGTATGCAGCGACACCGCCGCCAGCGCTGCGGGCAGCCCTTTACCGGCAACATCCAGAATAAACCATGCCAGCCGTCCGTCCGGCTGCTGCACCCAGCCCCAGGCATCGCCGCCCACCTCTTTGGCGGGCTTCCAGTATGCCGCCATGTCCAGGTACGCCGCACAGGGCGCTTCACGTGGTTGAATTGACTGCTGGATTTCGTTAGCAATCTGCATTTCGCGTGCCAGCAGCGCCTCGCGTTCGCGGATGCGCGCCAACTGCGCGACGGCAAGCTGGCTGCCGACCCGTTCCGCCATGCGCGATACGATGCGCAGTTCTACGGCACTGAAGGCGCGTTGCAGATTGCGCGTGCCCACACCCAGCACGCCGATAATTGCCTGTTCAGAGCTGATCGGCGCGCACGCCCAGTGCTGAGTCTGCCCTGACTCGGTGGTCAGGCTGACAGCGCGCTCCTGGGTGATACCGCATACCTGCTGCACCGACTCGGCGCTCAGCGCAACCGGCACGGGCACAGAGAACCACTCGTCTGCCGCGAACAGGAGCGCGCCCGCCAGTTCTACATCTGCCGCAGCGGCAAGAGCGTGGAGGATCGGTTCAATGTCGCGTGTGGTTTCGACAGCAGCCGGCGCTGCCTGAAGAAAAGGCACCAGTTGATCCCACGCCAGGGTCAGCGCGGCGGTCATTTCTTCGAGTTCGCGCTCCAGCTTTTCGATCTGGCGCGCTGCTGCGTCGTTGTTGTCGGTTATCCGCTGCATTGGGTAGAACCGGAGTCAATTCCTGCGAGAGGGCAAAATGCCTGCTACCAGTATAAACCCGGTTGAGACGCTTAAGCGTGAAGATCGCCTCGTAAGGGCATCTTAGCGTGCAAAGTGGACGCGCGAAATCCGCTTGCGCAGCAGTGCAGTTAAGCGAACGCACGTTGGGGACAGCCACGCGAACAGGTCTGGGAAGAGGTTCATGCAGCAAAGGTCCGGGATTGTGGACGGCAGCGCCTCAGACGGGGTCATCCTCAGCGGAGTTTGCCCACTCCGCGGCAAATGCCCCGGCGGTGTCGGGCAGCGGCGGCAGCCCCAACCGCTGCGGGCAAGTGTAAATGCGCAAACTGCCCCGGCGCACATAACCGACCACGCAAATCTGCCATGCCTGCGCCAGTTGTACGGTGGTGCTGGTGGGCGCGGTGCGGCTGGCGACCAGCGGCACGCCCATCGCCCGCGCTTTGCCGAGCATCTCCGAACTGATGCGCCCGCTGGTCAGGATCATGCGATCGCGCGGGTCAATGCCCGCCTGCAATGCCTTACCCATAATCTTGTCCACAGCATTGTGCCGCCCCACATCTTCCGCGCTGACCAGCACGCCATCAATATCTGCCAGCACCGCAGCATGAACCCCGCGCACACGCTGGTACAGGCGCGCT
>DAOTWP010000214.1:0-15201 GCA_034435675.1 Anaerolineae bacterium | reverse complement strand
GCGCTCTCGCTGGATGCGCGGCTGATCGTCATGGACGAGCCAACCTCCTCGCTAACCGACACCGAAGTGGAAACACTGTTCGGCCAGATGCAGCGCCTCAAACAACAGGGGGTGTCAATCATCTTCATCTCGCACCGCCTGAATGAGATTTTTCAGGTGGCAGACCGCGTGACCGTGCTGCGTGACGGCGCGCTGGTGGGCAGCAAACCGGTCAGTGACCTGACACAGGATGACCTGATCCGCATGATGGTCGGGCGCGAAGTGGAGGACATCTACCAGCGGCAGGACAGTGCCGCTCCAAATATTAAGGGCACTCCTGTGCTCGAAACACAGCGCCTCACCCGTCCCGGCGCAATTTACGACGTGTCGCTGCGCCTGCATCGTGGTGAAATCCTGGGCATTGCCGGTTTGGTCGGCGCGGGACGCACGGAACTGGCAGAAACGCTGTTTGGCGTTCACCCTGCCGCCAGCGGTCAGATTCTGCTGGACGGGCAAGCGCTGCGCATCACCCACCCGGCGCAGGCAATCCGGCACGGCATCGGGCTGGTCACGGAAGACCGCAAAGGCCAGGGCTTGTTCCTGCGGATGAATGTGGGGACCAACATTACGATGAAGCTGCTGGCGCGTTTGCACCGGCTGATGTTGATTCGCTGGCGCGCAGTGCGGCAGATCGGGGCGGAATACACACAAAAGCTGAACATCCGCACCCCGTCGCTGGAACAGCGCGTGCGCAATCTGAGCGGTGGCAACCAGCAAAAGGTGGTCATCGCCAAATGGCTGACTTTACAGCCACGTGTGCTGATGCTGGACGAACCCACCCGCGGGATTGATGTAGGCGCAAAAGCGGAAATCCACCGGCTGATGCGCCAGCTTGCCGCGCAGGGCGTGGGCATTCTGATGATTTCGTCCGAACTGCCCGAAGTGCTCGGGGTCAGCGACCGCGTGCTGGTCATGCGCGAAGGGCGTGTCGCTGCCGAATTTGACCCACGCCGCACCACCCAGGATGAGATCATGTCCGCAGCAACAGGAGCACAAACCGCATGGTAACGATACTGCGCCGCGGCACGGTCTTCATCTTCCTGATCGGGCTGGTGGCATTCTTCACTCTGTCATCGGATCGCTTCTTGCAGGAGCGCAACATCACCAACATTCTCGTCCAGAACGCGCACATCATCATTGTGACCGTTGGCATGACGCTGACCATGCTCTCCGGCGGCATTGACCTGTCGGTTGGCTCTGTCGCAGCGCTGTGCGGCGCGGTGTCGGCGGGGCTGCTGGTGCGCAACGGGCTTCCCGCCGAATTGAGCATTCTGCTGGGACTGGGACTGGGCTTCCTGCTGGGCACAGTCAACGGCATGCTGGTGGTGCTGGGCAAACTGCCACCGTTTATCGCCACGCTGGCAATGCTGGGTGTAGCGCGCGGGCTGACGCTGTACTACACCGAGGGCAGACCTGTGTCCGGGCTGGACGCCAGCTACACTTTCTGGGGGCGCGGCAGCATCGGACCTGTGCCGGCGCCGCTGGTCGTCTGGCTGGTGGTCGTGCTGGTCTTCGCTCTGCTGCTGTCACGCACGCGCTTCGGGCTGCATGTCTACGCCATCGGCGGCAACCAGGAAACCGCACGGCTGGCAGGCGTGCCGGTAGATCGTGTCAAAATCCTGTGCTATGCGCTCAGCGGCATGCTGGCAGCGCTGGCGGGCGTGCTGCTGACCGGGCGCGTTAACTCCGCGCAGCCGCAGGCGGCGTCCGGGCTGGAACTGGAGGCAATCACGGCGGCAGTGCTGGGCGGCGTCAGTCTGTTCGGCGGCGTGGGCAACATTCCCAGCGTCGTGGTCGGTGCGCTGCTCGTTGGCGTGCTGGGCAACGGCATGAATCTGCTGCGGGTGCAGTCCTATCCGCAGCAGATCATTCAGGGTATTGTGCTGGTCGCTGCCGTCGCGCTGGATATGCTGACCAAGCGCCTGGAGGTGAGTGAAAAACGGATCGGTTCCAGCACGCCGCCTACCGCTGCCCCTTCCTGACGGCAGCAGACACGACCGCCGGGCGTTTCGGCATGCGCATTGCCCGCCGTCAGGGCGTGGTGCTGACCGTCAGCGCTGGCGTAAACACCAGCCGCTGCCCGTCTGCGAAGTCGATAATGAGCTGTTCTTCGTTGAGTTCAAAGCTCGTGGCAGCTTCCAGCGCGGCGAAGTATGCACGCTCCTGCGCCATGATGCCTTCCGCGCATGCCATCCGCGTGCTGACTACCGCGTCAAAGGTGATGCTGCCGGCAGTCATACTGTAACGGCTGCTGTACTGGTTGCAGCCACCGGAGCCAGTCGCTAACCCGGCATCGTCGAATTGCAGCGTCACCGGCACCTCACCCAGTACTGCCGCGCCCGCCAGTGTTTCTAGCTGCCACGCGCTGTTCGCCAGCGAATGAACGCGCACAAAGATCAGTTCCTCGCGGCTGCCCGCTTCATCCGCATAGCGAATGATCAACTGTTCATCCGTCAACACATAGCTCACTGCTGCTTGCAGCGCGGCTAGATACGCCTGTTCCTGTGCAGCGACTTGCTCGTCAGCACATGCCATCAGGGTGCTGACCAGTTCGCCAAAGCCAATGGCAGCACCATCAGCCACAACCGTGCCGCCGTAACTGTTGCAGCCCGCCGAACCGTGTACACCGTTCTCAAGGTCAAAGTTCAGCGTGATGATACCGCTGACATCCTCGCCAGCCAGGGTTTCAAGCTGCCACATTGTTCCCGGCAACTGCGTTAGCGCCTCGAAAACGAGCGTTTCGCCCTCACCATAGGTGATCACCAGCAGATCAGCGCTTAGCGTGTAAGTGGTCGCGGATTGCAGCGCGGCAAAGTATGCCTGCTCCTGCGCCATGTAGTCTTCTGCGCATGCCATCAGTGTGCTGAAGACGTCACCAAAGGCAATTGTGCCGCCTTCTACGCTGTAACTTGCGCCATAGGTGTTGCAACCGCCTGAACCGCCGGCACTCCCATCGTCAGCAAAAACCAGTGTCACCGACGTGCCTTCAACGACGGCAGTCTCGCCAATTGAAACAAGCTGCCAGTGTGTACCTGCGAGTGGGTCACCGTTCTGGGCAAACGCCGGCAAAACGAATGTGAGCAGCAGACCAACGAGCAGCAGCACCAGATGTGAACGCATGATATCCTCCCAGAGCTAGGCGTTCGTCAAACGTGTACTCTGTCAGGACGCCCACTGCAAAGGATTTGTTCCACACAAAAGGTGCATCAGGCGAGCAGCGCCAGAAGATCACGGGTCAACTGCCGCACCGCCAGTAAGACAACCGGCGTTAGCGGCGCGCATAAATCCATCTGCGCGGGTTGAATGCCCACCAGCGCGACACGACAGCTCACTTCCTGCGCCAGATAGCGCGCGACCATATGCAGCGGTAGTGTGTGGGTGGAGGCACTGACCCCGTCAATTGCGTCCTGTTCAACCCAACCAATACTCCCCGGCGGCTGACCCAGATTAACCGCATCCAGCAGCAGCAGCAGTGCAGGCTGCCAACGGCGCACAGCACCGGTACAATTTTCTGGCGCTGCGCCTGCCTCAATCACCTGCACATGCCCGCCCGCAGGCAGCACCCGGCGCAAACGACGCGCCACCAGCACACCCGCCGCGTCATCCCCGCGCAGTTCCTGCCCGACCCCGACGATGCTCAGACGCGCCGGCGCGCCCTCACTGGTCGTCAGTTCCAGCAGTGTCTGTTGCAGCTGCTGATGCCAGTTCTGCTGCACGTTCTGCCGCTTGCACAACTTTGACATCTTCCGGGTCTCCATACAGCACGGTATACCCGCTGCGATCGCCCGCCGCCAGTTCCCACTCCCCCGCCTCCAACGTGAAATTGTCAAAGCGGCAGTTCTGCAAACACTGGGCACAGAATACACAGCGGTCTGCGTGATAGCGCATGACAAAGCGCTTCTGCGCCTTGTCCACAGTGATTAACTCAATAGCCGCTGCGGGGCAATCCTTGACGCACAGAGAACAACCGGTGCAGCCTTGCCCGTTCCAATGCAGTTTACCGCGCAGTCCCTCAGGCGGCAGACTCGCTTCTGCGGGATAATGCCGTGTTACAGGCTTCTTGAACATGGACTCCAGAATATCGCGCAGCATGGCTCACAACCCTCCCACCAGCAGCAGCACGCCCCACTGTGCCAGCACCAGCAGCGCGCCATAACGCCACCATAACCCCAGCGTCTGGTCAATGCGCAGCCGCGTAATCGCCGTTTGAATCACGGTAATCAGCAGCAGCAGCAGCAAGGTTTTGACGAAATAATCCAGCGGATTAGCGATGCCGCCCATGAACAACGCGGCGGTCAGCGTCAGTACAACAACCAGGACAACCTTTTTCGCCAGCAGAAAGAACGCTAGCGCGCGCCCGCCGTACTCAGTCAGCGCCCCGGCAACGATCTCAGTTTCCGCTTCCGGCGCATCAAAGGGCGGCAGTTCAACCTTGCCCATCAGACTGATGAGGATCACAAAAAAGCCGACAGGCTGGGTCAGCAGCAGCCAGCGACCGCCCTGTGCGGCGGCAATTTCGCTGATCTGCCAGCTTCCGGCGACCACCGCCGGACCGAGCAGAGCCAGCAGCAGCGGCGCTTCGTAGGCGAACAACTGCGTCATCACCCGCGCTGCGCCCAGCAGCGAATAATGGCTTGTGGCGACAAGCCCGGCAAGTCCGGTACACAGGGTCAGCAAACTGAGCAGATACACCGCGACGATCAAATCGCCCGGAAAACTGTACAGCGGCGCAAAACCGACCAGCGGGACCAGCAGCGCCGCCGCCAGCGCGCCCGCCAGCGCCAGCACCGGCAGCAGGTCGAACAGCAGGCGGTTAACCCCCTGCGGCACGACTTCCTCTTTCACCAGCAGCTTGATGATATCCGCGAACGACTGGAACCAACGCGGACCGGCGCGGTTTTGCAGCCGCGCAACCAGCTTGTGATCTACCCAGTCATACAATACGCTGATACACAGCAGGAACAAGCCGCAGGGAAAGATCAGCACTGTAAATAGCTGCACCAGAATGTTCATGGCGTCCCCTTCTTGCGGTAGTAATCAATCCCGTACTGCCGCAGTTGCGCCCATGACCAACTGCCATCATTGATCGTCACTGCGCGGTCATTGCACGAAAAACATGGGTCTACGCCCACCAGAATCATCGGAATATCTGCCAGATGATGCCCGATGGTGAGTGTCAGCACAGAAGACATGTTAGCGAGGGTGGGCGTGCGCACCTTGATGCGTTCGGGAACGTCACTGCCCCCACTGCGGATGTAGTAGAACAGCTCCCCGCGCGGCGCTTCGATACGGCTGACTGTTTCGCCGGCTTTGATCTTGCGCGGCATACGGGTCTGCAAGTCGCCCTCCGGCAGCGTGTCCAGAATCGCGCGGATCAGCCGGTAGCATTCGAGCAGTTCCTTGAGCCGCACGACAAAACGCGCTTCCAGGTCGCCCGCCGTGGCGATAATCATCTGCACGGGGTAAGTCCCGTAAGCAGCATACGGCGAGTCAACGCGCACATCCCGCGGCACGCCGGACGCCCGCACCACCGGACCACAAACCCCCAGCACCGACGCCTGTTCCGCCGTCATGACGCCGATTCCGCGCGTCCGCTGAAGAAACGCCGCGTCTGTCGTCGTCACATCCAGATAATAGCGGGTGCGTGCCTCTAACTGGTCAACACCTGTGCGGATTGCGTCCTCAAGTGCCGCGCTGACATCGAACTTGACCCCGCCAAGCACATTCACCGAATAATTCACACGGTTGCCGGTCATTTCTTCCAGCAGCCGCATAATGATTTCGCGATCACGCCAGGCATACATGAACAGCGTGTCAAAACCCGCCTCGTGAGCGGACACCCCCAACCAGAGGATATGGCTGTGGATGCGCTCCATTTCCGCAACCAGCGTGCGAATTGCCTGCGCGCGCGGGGGCACGGTCACCCCGGCAAGCTGTTCCACGCCCAGACTGTACGCCAATGCGTGGCTGTGCGAACAAATGCCGCAGATGCGTTCCAGCAGATACAGATTCTGTGTCCAGTTGCGCGCCTCGGCTGCCTTTTCAATGCCGCGATGCGCGTACCCTAGGCGCACCTTCGACCCGGTGACAATTTCGCCATCAACGACGAACTCAAAATAGCCCGGTTCTTTGAGCGCTGGATGCTGGGGACCCAGCGGAAAAACAAAGTGCTGTGTTTTCGTAGTCACATCTTTCCCCATTCAGCCGAGTGCGGCATCCTTGCGCAGCGGATACAGACCTGCCTGCCAGTCATCCGGCAAAAACAGATAGCCATCGTCCGGCAGCCCCAGCACGCGCACGCCGAACATCTCGCGCAGTTCGATTTCGTACAGCAGCGCCGACGGAATCACCGGGCACAGACTGGGCAGGTCCGGCAGTTCGCGTGGGATGCGCACACGCAGGGTCAGCACTGCAGCACCTTCGCAGAAGTGATACAGGATTTCCAGTTCGCCGCTGTCCACACCGGGATCAAGCCCGGTAATGGCAGCAAGATACCCCCAGCGCGCGTCCACCAATGCGCGGACGGCGGGCAGCAGCGCGGCAGCATCCAGCAGTCGCAAATCACCGCGCGATATTTCGCCAGCGTGGGCAGCCTCTGTCCACGGTGTCAGCAGTTCCAGTGCCTGTTCGATCACTATTAGACGCTCGCTTTCATAGTGCGCAGCTTTTCGAGGAGCTGCGCCACCCCGTAAATGACGGCTTCCGGGCGCGGCGGGCAGCCGGGCACATAGACATCCACCGGAATGACCGTATCAATACCGCCCAGGACGTTATAGCAGCCCTGAAACACCCCGCCGGAAATTGAACATGTCCCCACCGCCATCACAAAACGCGGCTCTGCCATCTGCTCATACACCCGCAGCAGCCGGTCACGTGCCTGGCGTGTCACCGGACCCGTACAGACCAGGATGTCAGCATGGCGCGGGCTGCCGTGCAGCTTAATGCCCAGACGTTCCACATCATACAGCGGCGTGGTGGTTGCCAGAATTTCGATGTCGCAGCCATTGCACGACCCGCTGTTGAAATGCACTGCCCACAGCGAATTCTGCCGTGCCCACGCGGCGATATGCTCCGCGATATTATCCAATACAGGAATATGGGTCATAATCTCTCTCAATCCATCCCCACCGCATTACCCCAACAGCAGCGCCAGCAGGGACAGCGCCAACCCGATAATAAACACCAGCATCAGCGGCGATGGCGTCCCGCTGGCAAGCAGTAGCGCGCCCAGATGCAGCACCGCGAAAAACAATGCAAACACAAAGAACGGCGCGTATCCCGGCAGCGCCCCTACCGGCGGATGTTCCTCGCCCCCTGCATAGAGGGCGGTGCGGCGGGTTTTACCTGCCAGCAGTCTGGCAGTGCCGTAAATCAGCGCGACATAGATCACAAACGCGCCGAGCATTCCGAGCAAACCTTCCATCTGGCTCTGCACCTTTCCTTTAACCGCCAAATGCCAGCAGCAGCGCGTGCGCCGCAGGTTCGGTCACGCCATAAAGCAGCTGCGGGAATACCCCCAGCAGGACCAGCAGCAGTGCCAGCACTACCAGCGGCAGCGTCACGGTCAGCGGCAGGGGATGCCCCCGCCTGACAGCCTCGCCGGGTGCGCGCCTGTACAGCAGGTTGACCAGCGGCATGTAATAGACCAGCGAGAGCAGGCTGTTGGCAGCCGCAAACAGCACCAGCCAGCCGAGCAGCGCATCCTGCGCCCCGAACCCGGCGACAAAAATCTGCCATTTGGACATGAAGCCTGCCAGCGGTGGCAGCCCACCCAGACTCAGCAGCGCGGCAGTGAAGGCAGCCGCCAGCAGCGGGTAACGGCTTGCTGCCCCGGCGAGATCCTCCAGCGCCAGCGTGTGCCGCCCCAGCGCATACATCAGTGCGCCCGCCGCCATAAAGGCGAGTGCTTTCATCAGCCCATGCACCAGCAAATGGAAGAAAGCGCCCTGCGCCGCAGTCGTCGCGGTGGCAGCGTCGTGCGCCGCCAGCGCGATGCCGAAGCCGAGCAGCATATAGCCCACATGACTGAGGCTGGAAAATGCCAGCAAGCGCTTAACCTGTGTCTGACGCAGCGCCAGCAGATTGCCCGCGAGCATGTTCAGCGCGCCGCAGCCAAGCAGCAGCGCCGCCCATGAGAGCGTGACACCACTCAATGCGCCCATCACCCGCAGCAGCAGCACCAGCCCAACCTCAATGACAATGCCCGAAAGCAGCGCACTGATGCTGCTGGGTGCCAGAGCATGGGCATCAGGCAGCCATGTATGCAGCGGCACCAGCGCGACCTTGACGCCGAACCCGGCGACAAACAGTGCCCCGCCTGCCAGCAGCAGCGCATCCGGCGCAGCAAGCAGCCTGATGTCGTCCAGCGCCAGCGCGCCCGTTTGCAGCAGCACCAGCGCAATGCCCAGCAGCACCAGCGCCGAGCCAACCGCGCTTTGCACCAGATATTTGACGCCGGCTTCCAGCGCATCCTCGCGGTTGAACGTGACCAGAAACACTGAGGAAATGGTCAGCAGTTCCAGCCAGACCCACAGGTTGAACAGATCGGTACTGCACACCATACCGAACATCGCGCCGGTCATGACCACTACTGCGGCGTAGAATTTCTCCTCGCCCGTGACCGCCCGCATCACCACGCGCGCATAGATCACCACCGCCGTGAGCAGCGTCAGCGCCAGCAGACACATCAACAGGCTAAGCGCGTCAATCTCGAAGCCGATCATGCCTATCGTGAAGCCGCGTTCATCCGCCGCCGTGCTTGCCAGCGTGCCCAACAGCAGCCACAACACACCCAGCACAACGTATGCCGCCCAGCGTGCCGGAAAGGCGCTGTAACGCGCCCGCGCCGCCAACCGCCCCAGCAGATAAATCAGCGGGGAGGCCGCAATTGGCAGACCCACCAGCCACATGCCCATCGTCGCGTTCATACCCCACTCCCCAGCGCCAGCAGCGCCAGCACCAGCAGCAGCCCAACGAGCAGCAGCGCAATATTCCAGTTCAATTGTCCGGTCTGTGTGCCGCGCAGCAGTTCTGCCGTGCCGTGTGTCACGCGCACAATACCGCTGCTCAGCCAGGTAAAGCCAAAATCGGCGGATGCCAGGATCGTCAGCGGACGCAGGGACGGCAAAAAGCGCCGCAGCCCGCCGCGCGCCAGCCACAGCGCTCCGCCCAGCGCCACCAGCAGCAGCGCCACCCATGTCACGGGCGCAAGCAGCACGGTGCTGAACAAATCCGCTTCAACATGAATTTCATGGTAGGGCAGGGTCGGATGGAGCAAATCACCAAACGGCAGCGCCAGCAGCCAGGTACTCAGCGTGCCCAGTGCCAGCACCGCCAGCGAAACACGCATTGCCGGGGGCGCATCATGCACATGAAACACATTGCGCGGGCTGCCATAAAACACTAACCAGACCATACGCAGGGTATACAGCGCGGTCAAACCGGCAGTGAACAGCATCACCCCGGCAGACCACAGCGGCGCATGTTCAACGCCTGCTTCAAGGATCAGCTCCTTACTCCAGAAGCCGTTCAGCAGCGGTACACCTGCCAGCGCCAGCGCGCCAATAACAAACATCCAGTGGGTAAAGGGCATGTCGCGCCGCAGTCCGCCCATCCGCTGCATCTCGCGCGTGCCGGTGGCGTGGATCACCACGCCCGCGCACAGGAACAGCAGTGCCTTAAAAACGGCATGGCTGAGCAGATGGTACTGGCTGGCAAACACCGCGCCCGCCCCAACTGCATAGACCATGTAGCCCAATTGGCTGATCGTCGAATATGCCAGTACACGCTTGAGATCGCCCGCGACCAGCGCCATGAACGCACCCAGCAGCGCCGAGAGCAGCCCGATGACCAGCACCGTCGCCGCCCAGCCGGGAACATCCGCAAACGCCGGGTAAAAGCGCGCCAGCAAGTACACCCCTGCATTGACCATCGTCGCCGCGTGGATTAGGGCACTGATTGGCGTTGGCGCTTCCATTGCGCCTGGCAGCCACAGATGAAACGGCACTTGTGCGGATTTCGCCGCCGCCGCCAGCAAAAAGCCAAAAGCGACCAGCGCCAGAATCTCCGGCGGCAGCGTATGTGCCAGTGCCAACGCGGCACTGATCTGGTCGGTTCCCGCGTAAGCGCGCAGCAGCAGCACACCGATTAGCAGCCCCAGCCCGCCCAACTGCGTGTACACCAGCGCGTGCACGCCACCCGCGACGGCAGCAGCTTGCTCATTGTGGAACGAAATCAGCGCGTAGGAACAAAAGGCTGTGATTTCCCAACAGATCAGCAGCAGCAGCAGGCTGTCAGTCAGCACCAGCGCGCTCATGCTGGCGATAAACACCAGCACCAGCGCGTAATAGCGCCCCTGCTGCGCTTCTCCGCGCATATAATCCAGCGAAAAGATCACGGCGAGACAGCCGACCACCGCGGCGATCACCGTTAGAAAAATCCCCAGCCCATCCGGCACAAAAGCACCCGCCACCCCCGCCAGCGGCAGCGTCAGCGCCGTCTGCGCAGCGGCAAACGGCAGCAGCAGCAGTGCCAGCAGCGCCGTGAGCGCGGTAAACAGCACCGCTACTCGCCCCTGTGCCTGCCGTGTTAACACGACTGCCACTGCCCCCAGGCTAGGAACCAGCAGCACCAGCACAATCAGCCAGCGAATCATCCTTCACCTCTTCAACGTCGAAAGCTGCTTCACATCGAGCGTGCCAAAGCGCCGCTGTACCTGCAATGCCAGTGCCAGCCCGATCACGGCGACCATCGTGTCCGCAGCGATCACCGTCACGGCGAGGCTTTGTCCCAGATCGAGCTTGCCCTGCGCGCCGCCCGCCACAACCAGTGCCAGCACTGCGCCCTTGACCAGTATTTGCAGCGCCACCAGCAGCTTAATCAGGTGGCGCAGCACCAGCAGACCGTATAACCCGATGCCCAGCAGCAGCAGCACCGCGACGAGCAGCATCTGTTCAAGGGTCATCGTGTTAGCTCCATTTCGGCTGGTTCGGAGTGCTGCTGGGCAGTCGTATACGTATCGGGGTATTGTGCGAATTGCACGAGGCTTTCAGAGTCCAGAACGACTGCGGATTGCGCCGCGGATTCTGCCGTTGGTTCAGCCGTTGGTTCAGCCAGCAGTCCCAGCACAGCCAGCAGTCCGGTAAAAATCAGCGCTACTTGCAGCAGTACATCAGCGCCGCGCTGCTCCCACAGGACCAGCCCGAAGCCGCCGCCCGACGGACCCGGCACTACCGGCGCATACGGCAGCACCTGCCCCGCCAGCAGCAGCAGCACCGCCCCGACCAGCGGCAGCGCCAGCCACCAGCGCACCACCGGGAGCGGCTTGAGCGCGCCGGACTCCAGGCTGCTGATCACCAGCACAAGCAGCACCGTGACCAACCCTGCCCCAACGCTCAATTCAATCACGGCGACCTGCCGCGCACCCAAAACATCCAGCAGGACCGCCAGAAAAACACTTGTGGCAGCCAGCCACAGGACAGCGTGAAGCAGCCGCGCAGCACGGATTGCCATTGCCGCACAGCACAACGTAATGAAAATCAATCCAATGGTGACGACCATAAACACTCACATTTCTAACCGTTTCCTTGATGCTAATCCCATCTGTCATAGGTGCGCAATGATAGGTGTCATGTCGAAAAGATGATCTTGTTCGGCAAAATGCACAATTAAGCGCGTAACTCCCATGAAAACGGCTGGTCAATCGCGTTAACGCTCAACGCGAAATTTCAAGCAATTTCTTAATTAGGCAATAACATCGCTTTAGAGTGACCGGGATACAAATAGGCGGTCTGCTTGCGTCCCTCTCTATAGTTGAACGGAAGCTCTAAACACAATATGCTCCAGGTTCAAGACTTGCGCGTTGTCTATGCCAATGGGACCGAAGCTCTACAGTCAGTTTCACTTTCTGCCCGCAAGGGAGAAATCATTGCAGTCATCGGACGTTCGGGGGCAGGCAAATCCACGCTGCTGCGCTGCATCAATGGCATGCAGCAGCCCACCGCTGGAAGAATCATCCTCGATGGCGAAGACATCACCTCGCTAAACGCCCAACAACTACGTTTAGCACGCCGCCATATTGGCTTTATCTGGCAGGAATTCAATCTGGTCGAACGGCTGCCCACTCTCACCAACGTGCTCACCGGACGCTTGGGCTACAATCGCGGGCTGCCCAGCTTTATTGGGTACTTCAACCGTTCGCACCGCGAAGTGGCAGTACACAGCCTTGAGCGTGTCAATCTGCTGCACCGCGCCAACCACCGCGCCGACAAACTCTCCGGCGGCGAGAAGCAGCGCGTGTCCATTGCCCGCGCCATCTCGCAGGAACCCAAAATTCTGCTGGCAGATGAACCCGTCGCCAGCCTTGACCCTGAACTCTCCGTGCAGGTGCTGGGCGATCTGGCGCGTGTGGCACGCGAAGACGGCGTACTCACGCTGATCAACATCCATCAGGTTGAATTTGCGCGTCAGTTCGCGGATCGTATCATCGGCATTGCGCAGGGTCGGGTTGTCTTTGATGGCACGCCCGAAGACCTCAATGAACCGATTCTGGACCGCATTTACCGCTTCGATAAAGACGCCAAAAGAATGCAATAAAGCCGCTCACTATTGAGGACAAGCGTTCATGACCGAAAGTTCGATTGACCGCGCCTATGACCCTGCGGCGCAACAGGCGCTGCCCGAAACAGATCGGGAACACCTGCTGAAGCCCCTGCCACGCCTTACATGGCGGCGCATACTGATTATCCTGGCAGTGGCACTGTTGCTGTTCTGGGGCTTTTTGGGTACTCGTCCCAGCGCCATAAACCGTGTTGATGGCATTGCCGATATCTTCAGCGCAATGTTTGATCTGCTCGGTCGTATGTTCCCGCCAGAATTTGAATTGGCTTACGGAACGTCTCAAACCATCAACCTCTTCGGGACGCAGATTGAAATTGGCTGGCCCGTGATCATCACCGCCGTCGCCGAAACGATCCAGATGTCAATCGTTGGCACACTGGCAGCGGTAATTATTTCGCTGCCGCTGGCGCTGCTGGCAGCAAGAAACACCTCGCCGCATCCCGTCATATATCAGTTGACACGTTTCCTGCTCAATTTCCTGCGCTCTCTGCCGGAACTGGTCTACGCGCTGCTGTTCGTAGCCGCAGTCGGTCTGGGTCCCTTTACCGGCGCACTGGCGCTCACGTTTGGCTCGTTGGGGTCGCTCAGCCGTGTGTATGCGGAGGCAATCGAGCAGATTGACCCGGCGCAGGTGCAGGCAGTGCGCGCGACCGGTGCGGGTGGCATGCAGACCTTCATCTATGCGGTCATCCCGCAGGCGCTGCCATTGTTCATTTCCTATTCAATCATCTTTTTCGAAAGCAATGTCCGCCACGCCACCATTCTCGGTTATGTCGGTGCAGGTGGTGTGGGTTATAAGCTGTTCGAGTACATGGGCAAAAGTGACTACGGTTTAGTACTCGGAACAGCAATCGTTCTGGTAGTGGCTGTCACGGTCATTGACCGTCTCAGTAGCTATGTGCGGCAGCGTTTCATCTAATGGCTGTGTTGTCTGCCATCCAGCGCCGCGCGGGCTTGCGCATCAATTCTCGTTCCAGTATTGAGGAGAGCACACGTTAAATGAAGAAGCATAGCGTAATCGTCCTGTTTTTCGTTCTGCTGCTGGCACTGACCAGCGTCGTCTTCGCGCAGGAAGCAGTTGACCGCACTGGCTGGCCCGAAACCTTCATCATCGGCGTGTACCCCGGTGATAATGTGGAAGAGGCACTCCAGGCAGTCGAACCGCTGCGCATTTACCTGGAAGAGCGTCTGGAACTGCGCACCGTGCTGATCACCGGCACCAGCTACAATACAGTGATCGAGGCAATGCGCGCTGGGCGGGCGGACGCGATGGAAGTCGGGCCGTTCTCCTACCTGCTGGCGGTAGAAGTGGCAGATGCGGAAGCAATCGCCGTCACCAACTACGAGACCGAAGTTGATCTGGAAGAAGTTCCCGGTTACTTCAGCCTGATGTTCACCATCAAGGGTTCCGGCATCACCAGCATCGAAGACCTGGCAGGGCGCACCTTCTCGTTCACCGACCCGGCGTCCACCAGCGGCTACCTGGTTCCGGCAACCGATATTATGACCGCCATGGGCTTCACCGAACCGTCGCAGATCGAAGGCTTCGTGGGCGAAGCCGTCTTCGCAGGCAACCACCCGGCATCGGTGCTGTCCGTCTGGAACGGCACGGTTGACGCCGGCGCGACCTTCGACGCCAACCTGGCAGTGCAGGTGGATGAAGCTGGCATCGAACTGTGCGGTTACACCGACATGAATCTTGATGGTCCGGCGCGTGTCGAAGAATGGCCTTACCTGGAAGCAATGACCCGTGACGAAATCATGGCGATCTATGATGCCTGCCCCGAAGGCAGCGTGGTCGTCTTCCACCAGTCCCCGCTGATCCCGGAGACTCCGTTTGCTGTGCGTTCCACCCTGCCGCAATCCTTCAAGGATGCCGTCCGCACTGCGCTGCTGGATGTCGCCAGCGACCAGGCACTGGTAGACGCACTGGGTCGCTATTATGTGGACCCGACCGCCGCGCTGGGGCTGGAAAGCCTCGACGCTCTGTACAACCCGCTGCGCGATATCGCCACGCTGCTGGATATTGACCTGCGTGCGCGCTAAGCAATACGCTTGACCTGTGTTGCGGGGGCATGCTGCGGTGCGCCCCCGCGCACGGCAAATGCACCGTGCGTCAGCCGCGCGTATTTCGTACTTAAGGGTTGATCTTCCTTAAAACAGCGCTAACATCCGTTTCTTATAAGCTCTAATCTCGATTGCGCCCCTGCGCGCGAGCCTATATACGGCTGTTGACCACAGCCCGCCACCGGAGTTCTGCACTTGACCACAACCGCAACAACCCCACCGCTTGCTCAATCCGAAGCCCTCACGATTCTGACCCACGCCCCCGCTGAGGTGGTGAAGGCATTCGCCGAAACGGTCATTCCCCAATTAGGCGCGATACGTGTGCTGCTCAACCGCACCGGGCTGGTCATGCTGCCCTACAGCGACAGTGCACAGGGGGCAACCTTTCATCTGGGCGAAGTGCTGGTCAGCGAAGCGCATGTCGAAATCGGTGTGAGTACACAGGGCTACGCGCTGTGCGTCGGGCGCGACCATGTG
>DAOTWP010000213.1:0-2553 GCA_034435675.1 Anaerolineae bacterium | reverse complement strand
AGCCGCGCCCCAACCTGCCCGCGCAGCGTGTCGTCCCAGCTTAGTTCAATGCCGCTTTGCCCCAGAATTGAGTCCTGGTTGAACCCCGCGTCCACAACTGTCTGAATTTCGGATTCATCGGGATAACCCACAGTGCCCAGAATATGCGGCATCAGCGTGCCATCGGGGTAACGCCGCACCGGGTACGCGCTGAAGCGTGCCGCGCAGACCTGTTCGAGTTCGCTCTGGCGCGCTTCGTAGGTCTGGGCTTCCATCACCCCGATCTCAACGACCCAATCCGCCCCGGCGTTGTCCAGCAGGCGCTGAATCGTTTCCAGCGGGCGCAGCGTGACATCCGCCAGCAGCAGCGGGCAGTTTTCCGGCTGGGGCATGTTCTGTTTGACGACGCTGACGGTGACATAGCGCCCTTCCTGGCTCGCCAGCACGACCTCGCCAGTACGGTCATAGATGTTGGCGCGCGCCGGAATCGTGCGTTCCAACCGCAGCTGCCCGCCGTTCGCCATCTCGGCAAAGATGTCCCCCGGCGACCACGCCACACGCCAGGTGCCCGCGCGGGAGTCAAGCACCAGCCGCAGGTCGCGGTTCTCGTCGCTGAACTCGCCCACCAGCCGTGTCTGGAAAGTCACCCTGTAGTTAAACAGCACCCCGGCATTGACGCCGTCATCCCAGATGGTGTTTGCCTGCCACAGCAGCACGTCGAGTGTCATCTCATCATGTACATCCTGATACAGGGCGATGAACTGCTGCTGCGGGAGAGCCTCTTGCGTGGCGAAGGTGATCCGCGCATACATCGCCGCGTAATCAAAACGCGCCCATGCATCCAAGAATTCTGCCGCGACACGCTGCGCTTCCAGCAGTCCCCGCCCTTCCGGCGTGGGCGACGGAAAGATCGTCGGCAGCGGCACTTCTGTCGGGGACTGTGCCGCGCCGGGCGCACAGGCAGCCACCAGCAGCAGAACAGCCGCCAACAGCAGGACAACGATAGAGTGAGGCAGCAGCGCAAACCGTTTTACAGGCACACGATGTCCTAACACGTTCAAACTCAGCAATCGATCAACGACACATCAGCCCCAGTATAGCATACATGCCGAATCGCGTAGCCCGCGCTATACTGGTAGCAGGATCGATTGACCCGGTGTTATTAAGGAGATGGTCAATGGCAGACGCAGCAACCCCGGTTACGGAAGCCAGCTTCACCGTGATTGATAGTCTGGTGGCAAACGAGTTTTCAATCGAGATTGACGGCGCGGTGGTGATGGGCGTCTTCCGCGTGTCCGGCTTGACCACCTTTAAGCTCGACAGCAGCGGGCAGCGCGTGCTCCCGCCGGTGTGGATCGCCAAGATGGTGCAGCGTGACGGACGGAACGCCTTCAACACCTGGCTGCGGCAGACCCTCGCGGGAGCGTCTGCGGAACGCCCGACGCGCAGGGTGACGATTGTGGCGGTGGATGACGGCGTGGCGATCCGGCGCTGGACGCTGGTCAACACGCGCATTCAGGAAATCAGCTACAGCGATTTTGACAGCGCTTCCGGCGAAATGGTCGAGGAGCGTATTCTGGTGACTTACGATTCCATCGAAGAGAGTTATCCCGCGACGCCGGGACTGTAAACAACCGCGCCGACTCCCGCAGGGGTGCTGCCCTCACGGACGCCACTGCGGGTCGTAGTCGCTGGCGGGGTGGCGCGACACCGCCTGCAAATATCCTGTCGCTACATCCAGCAGCAGCACATCGCGGCTGCCGTAGCGCCGTGAAATGAACGCCAGCCAACTGCCAGTCGGCAACCAGACCGGGTTGAGGTCGTCCGCCGGGTGCGCGCTGAGGTTAATCAGCCTGTCGCTGGTGAAATCCAGATAATAAATCTCAAAATTCCCGTCGCCGCTGCCAGCAAAAGCCAGCCCGCGCCCATCAGGTCGCCATGCCGGGGTAAACGCGCTGCCCGACGCACCTGTCAGGCGGTGCTGCTCGCCGCTGCCCACGTTCAGCAGCATCAGGTCGGCGCTGCCTGCCACGCTGGTGTAAACTATCTGCGTGCCATCCGGCGACCAGGCAGGCGTGTGGCGCTCCACCGCAGGCAGCACCAGGCGGTCAGAACTGCCGCTTTCTGGCGAAAAAATCACCAATTGACGCCGGTCACTCATCCCGCCCAGATAGACCAACCGCGTGCTGTCGGTAGACCAGTGCGGGTCCACCGCACTTTCGTCCAGCAGATAATGGGTCACGCGCTGACTGCTGCCGCTGTGCAGGTCAGTCAGGAACAGATTCATGCCACCGTCGCGGGTGGCAATGTACGCCAGCCAGCGCCCATCGGGCGAAACCGCAGGCTGCGCGATCGCGGCGGCGTCCTCGCCCAGCCGCACGGCAGCGCCACCATAGAGCGGCAGCAGCCACAGCGTCGTGCGCCCTGCGTAGAAGCGTGTGCAGATGATGCCAGTGCCAGCGGGCAGCCAGTGCGGGGCACGTTCGGTTTCTGGCGAATGCGTGAGGTTGACCAGCAGGCGGCGCGGCAGGTCGTAAACGAAAATGTCGGCATTGCCCGTGCGTTCCGAGACGA
>DAOTWP010000212.1:0-39255 GCA_034435675.1 Anaerolineae bacterium | reverse complement strand
TGGATCACGTTGACCGCGCTCATGCCGTCGCCCAGCACACGCCCGAAGACAGCATGCCGCCCGTCCAGGTGCAGCGCCGGAGCCAGCGTGATGAAGAACTGCGAACCGTTGGTGTTGGGACCGGCATTCGCCATGCTCAGAATGCCTGCGCTGTCATGCGACAAGCCCAGCGCGCTGGGTTCGTCGGGCCACTGGTAGCCCGGTCCGCCGCTGCCGGTCGCAGTGGGGTCACCCGCCTGCACAACAAACGGCGCGGGTTCACGCACGACACGGTGGAACACGATATTGTCGTAGAAGCCATCATTCGCCAAAAAGACAAAGTTATTGACCGTGATTGGCGCCTGCGCGGCAAACAGTTCAACGGCAAACGTACCACTGCTGACGTTAAAGCAGGCGACATAACGCTTCGCCGGGTCAATCTGGAGCGGCGGCGCGGCAGCGTAGGTCTTCTCGGTGGAAATCGCGGTGCGGGTCATCGGCGTGCCCGTGCGGCACAGGTCAATCGTCGCATCCACCGGCACCGGGGTGGGCGTGGGGGTAAATGTTGGGCGCTGGGTGGGGGTTCCGACGGTGGCATAAAATTCGGTCGCCGCGCGATCCGCATCGCTGGGGATCGGGTTGACCGAGCCTGCCCCACCGCAAGCCGCCAGCAGCGCCACGACCAGCAGGGTAATGGCAAGAATCACGGCACGGCGGTCAACAGCGCCAAAAGTCTTTTTGGGCATGAAGAACTCTCCTGAATAGAAGGCAGGTTGATGGCGCAAACAAACGTCCCAAAGGATAGCGCAAAGCGCGAAAGGCGCAAGGGCGGGGACGCAGGCAAGGTGGATTTGTGCAGGGCGTGTCTGCCATCCCTGGGCGGGCAGCATATCAAAGCGGCGTGCTGCAACCCGCGAAAAAGACGCCCACCACCGCGAACACAGGGTAGCAGCATGCAGCCACCCCGGCAAGCAGGCTCACCGGGGCGGCGCTAAATCAGTGCTGCGCAGTCAGCAGGGGACAAAACTCGCCCCCTGCTGCCGGTTGTTATCCGCCTTCGCCTTCAGCGGGCGGCTGCTCCACTGGCGGCTGTTCGTCCGCGGGCGGCTCTTCCACGGGTGGTTCGTCCACCGGCGGTTCCTCCGCGGGCGGTACAACAGCGGCGGGCTGCTCCACTGCCTGCTGCTCGGCGGGTGGCTGTTCCACCGGCGGCTGTTCCACCGGTGGCTGCTCGTTGTTAGCCGGCGCGGGTGGGGGCGCTTCCACATAGCAGTAGACCGCGATGAAGTCCACACTGTCATACGGGTTGTTGCCCGCGACCAGCGTATGCCGGAAGGTCACGCTGTGCGGACCTGCTGGCAGTTGGATGCTCGGCAGCGCCGGGAACGGCAGGATCTGGTTATTGCCATGATCCGGCACAAACCCGTAGAACTGCCCGTCCACCAGGATATTGAACTCCTCGTTCTGCTGGTCGGTGCAGCGCGAGTTGCCGCTGTAGGGGCAGTTGTAGTCCGGGTGCCCCACACGGCTGATGCCCGCGATGTAGCCTGCGGTGGCAGCCGGCAGGTTCAGCGCCAGCGTCACCTCCACCGGTCCCTGCTTGTTGATGCTCGCCCAGGTGCTGTTCAGCGCCATCTGGCTGTAGCCCTGCGGGCAAACCGCGCCCGGTTCGTCATAGCGGTTGACGACCAGCACGCTCGTCGTCTGGTTGGCGACAACCTGCACGTCGCCGGTACCACTGACGATGCTCCAACCCTGCGCCAGAGTCGGCTCGCTGACGGTGTATGTGCCAACCAGCAGGTTCGTCCATGTGTAGGGATTACCGGGGATGATCGTCTGGCAGTCCCCACCCGGATAGCTTGGTCCCGTGATGCAGATCGGGAAGCCCACCGGCAGACCGGTCTGAACGCGCTTGTTGATCGTCAGGCTGCCGTACTGCGGCGGTGGCGGCGGCGTGTAGCTGTTGGTCACCGTCACATAGACCGTCTGATCGGCAGTCACGCTGACTTCCTGCGCGGCAGGTTCGGTCCAGTCCGCGCCGGCATCCTGTTCGGACACGGTGTAGCTGCCCGGTGTCAGGTTGCTGTAGGTGCGCGTCTGCCCGGCGGTGTAGCTCTGGCAGTCCGGCTGCGCAAACGCGGGACCGCTGACGCAGATCGTGAAGCTGGCGTCCTGCGGCGCGCCCTCGCCCACCACGGCTTTCGTGATTTGCAGGCTGCCCACCGGCGCAGCGCAGGTCAGGCTGCTGCTCAGCAGGTCAGCGCCAATCACCAGCGTGTGCGCGCCATAACCCGCATTGATCCAGTCGGTTGCCGCGCCCGCGTCAAGCTGGAAGCTGACCGGCGTGCCGCCGTCGAGTGTGTAGCTTTCCGGCGCGGGCATCGGTCCGCCGTTGTTGACAATGCGGAACTCCGCACCGTTGGCACCGCAGCGTTCCTCAATGTCCAGCACCGGCGCGGGGATGTCCTGCTGGTTGCCGAACACGAAGGTCCAGCCGCCCAGATAACCCACAGTCGCCGTCTTGCAGCCGCTGCCACTGTTCGGATCGGTGTTCGTCCAGCCATCCTGGAACGTCTCGCAGACCGTGTAAGTGCCCGGCTGCACTGCGCCGAAGCTGACCGTGCCGTCCGCGCTGGTCACAACCGGATTGCCCACCGGGTTGTTCTGCGCGTCATAGAGTGTCAGCGTCCAGCCGCCCAGCAGCGGTTCGCCGTCATCGCGTGTGCCGCTGCCGTCCAGGTCGTTGTACTTCAGCCCGAACAGCGTGGGCAGACGCTTGTTGGTGAACACGCAGGTGATGTCCTGCCCCGGCGCGGGCGTCACGCTCACGCTGCCACCGGTCACGCTGTAGTTGACCGCACTCTGATCCGCCGCCGTGCAGACCACACTGTACAGCCCATAGCCGCCGCTGTTCTGGTAGCTCTGTTCGCTGAATGTGTAGGGCACGTCGGGGGTCAGCCCGCTGAACTCGCGGAAATTCGGGTAAGCGCCGTCGCTGTCATCGTCCAGGATGAAGGCGACACTGTTGTAATCGAGGAATGCGAAGTCCACGAACTCATTTTCGTTGAAGTTCTGAACCGCGTCTTTCTCGATGCTGATGGACGCCGTGCGCAGTTGGTTGCCAAAGCTGACGTTCGCCGTGCCGTTCGGCTGGACGGTCACGGTCTTGCAGCCGCTGCCGTTGCTCGGATCGGTGTTGCGCCAGGCGCTCTGCTGCACTTCGCAGACCTGATACTGACCGGGCGCGAGGCTGCCAAACGTCGTCTGCCCATTCGCCCCGGTGGTTTGCGGTCCGGCGACCAGCGTTTGTCCCTGATAAACATTGAACGTCCAGCCGGAAAGCACCGGTTCGGTATCGCTCTGGCGGCTGCCGCTGCCGTTAACGTCGTTGTACTTGGTCACGCGGATGCTGCCGGGCTGCGCGGGCGGCTGCTGGCAGGCGATGCCGTCCAGGTCGTAGCCGTCACTGTTGAAGCTGGTGAAGTCCTCCATGCGCACATAGCCTGCCCAGGCAATCGCGCCGTTGAAGTCCACGCCGCCATCCGTGCAGACATTGCCCACCAGCACCCATGTGCCGGGCGCGCCCGTCTGTGAAACGTAGATGTTGGCGCGTTCGGGGTAGCTGCCGCAGGTCGGGCTGCCGTAGCTGGTTTCGACGAAGAACAGGTCAATGCCCGCATCGTCGTACACCGCGCCGTCCAGCCGCAGTTCGATCACGCCGCCGCGTCCCAGCGACACGAAGTTAATCGGCGCGCTGGACGAGTCGTTGTTCTGCGGGATACCCAGCGCGTTCGCCGTCACCTGGCGGTTGAGCGCAGGCTGCGGGTTGCTGCCATCCCCCAGACCGGGCTGGTAGAGCCGCACTTCGGCAGCGGCACAGGTTTCGCTGGCGGGCGGGTTGTAGAAGTTGGTGATCGTGCCCGTGTCCACCGTGCTGCCCGCGCTGACCACTGCGGTCAGGGTGCGGTTCGCCGGGTCTACCGTCCATGCTGCGCCGGGGTCGCTTTCGCTGATGCTGTATTCACCCGGCAGCAGGTCGTCGAAGGTCAGCATGCCGCCCATCGTCGTCTGGCACAGCGGTTCGGGCAAGCCGTTGCCGCTGACACAGATTTCAAACTCGCCGCCCACATCGTAGCCGTAGGTTTCGACCACTTTGGTCACCGTCAGGCTGCCGACCAGCGGCGCAGCGGTGATGCTGGCGTCGTCGCAGTCTGGCGCGCTGTTGTCGCTGCTGGCGCATGCCTCATTCAGCACATCGCCCGCCGCAGTCAGCGTTACGGTAATCACGACTTCTGCCTCGTCGCCCGCGCCGAGTACTGCCAGCGTGCAGGTGACGGTGTGCGTATCGGCGTCGTAGCTGCAAACGCCGCCCGGCACTTCCGCGCTGACGAATGCCACCGCGGCGGGCAGCACGTCGGTCATGACCACGTTCTGCGCGTCATAGCTGCCTTCGTTGTTCAGCAGCACTTCATAGATGACCTGTTCGCCCACCTGCGGGCTGCCATCCGTGCGCGCTTCTTTGTTCACCGTGACTTCGGTTTCGCGCTGGCGGTAGGTCAGGCACAGTTCGCTCAGCCCGATATGCGGGTCTGCGCTGGTGGCGCCGCTGACCGCGCCTGCCTGGCTGGCGGTGTAGCTGCTGCTGCCGTTCTGGCTGAAGTTGAGTTCAGCGCCGGTCAGTTCGCTGCCCGTGACGGCGTAGCGGCGGTTGCCCGGCTGTCCGTCCGGTGCGCTGCTGGCATTGGCAATGCCGCTCGGCAGGGTGCCGTTGGCTGTGGTGCTGAATACCAGCCCGTCCGCCGGTCCCACGCCCGTGCCTGTGCCCACCAACTGCACGCCCCATTCCGTCGCATGTGCCGGGTTGTAATCGCCCCAGTCCACCACGCGCACGCTGAAGGTGGTGACGATGATCTCCGGCGCAAACGTGAAGCTGTAGTCATGCACGCGGGTGCGGTCAATCAGCCCACCGGGGAAGTTCTTCGGGCTGCTATCCCAGCCGAACGGATTCTGTCCCGGCGCGGCATAGATCGTCTGCCCGTTGCTTGTGCTGACCTGCACCAGCCCGCCGATATACTGCCCTTCGACCATCTGCCCCGCCGTGAAGTTGAACGGCACGCAGACTTCGCCGCGTTCGCGCTGGTCGCGGGGTTCGTTGAACACATTCACGGTTGTGCGCTGCCCGCTGGTGACTGTTACCGTCCGGCAGTTGTCACCGCTGACCGGCTGCCAGCCTTCGCGCGCGGTTTCGCACAGGATGTATGGACCCGGCACAAGGTTGGTGAAGTCCACCCGCCCGCTGCTGCCAGTGGTCAGTTCCTGGCTGTAGCCGCCGGCGCTGCTCAGCGTAAACGTCCAGCCAATCAGCACAGGTTCGCCACTCTGGCGGCTGCCATCGCCGTTGATGTCATCGTACTTGTTGACTCGCACGCTGCCCGCGCGGTAGTTGGCAAAACTCACCGGGGTGGTTGTGTCCTGCGTGACGACAACCGTCTGGCACAGTTCGCCGCTGGTGGGCAGCCAGCCATCCTGAAGGATTTCGCAGACCTGATACGTGCCGATGGGCAGGTCGGGGAACAGCAGGTTGCCGTCCGCGTCCGTCAGCAGCGGACCGGCGACGATATTGCCGTCCAGATCCTTGACGACGAATTCCCAGCCATGCAGCCCGCGTTCGTTGCGGTCTTTGCTCCCGTTACGGTTGCGATCATCGAACTTGAAGACACCGATGGCGCCTTTCGGGTTGTAGCTGTTGGTCACCGTGACGGCATAGGTGGACAACTGCCCGTCCTCTACCGTGAGGGTCGGCGGGTCAAGAGTCACGTCCCACGCGCTGCCCGGTGTTTCGGTCACGGTGTACGTGCCGGGGGCGATGTTCTGGAAAGTGTGTGCACCGCCATCAGAGTCGAAGCTCTGGCAGTACGTCTGCGGTCCTACCAGACAGATGTCGAAGGTCTGCGCCGGATCGGGGGTAAATTCGCCCCAGTCCACGACCTTATCCACCTGTACGCAGTTGCGCAGCGTCGCCTTGGTGTTGTGCTGCACGCCGTTGGGCATGGTGATAATCACCGTGCCGCTGCCAACGCCCGTGTTGAAGAAGCTGTCACCGGGCGGCGCGATCAGATCAGCGCTGGGCGTGCCGCTGGTTTCCACCTGCCAGCGGTAGGTGATGTCGAAGCTGCCGGGGTTGCGCACGCGGAATTCGCCGGGCGGGCACATGGAGGTCAGGTTCAACCGTGCCACTTCCACCGTTACCGTCGCCGTGCTTGCGCGTCCTTCGGCATCGCGGATCGTGTAGGTGAAGGTGTCGAAGATCACCTGCCCCGCATTCAAGCCGCCGGTGCGTGTGTAGGTCACCGTGCCATCGCCATTGTTGACCACGCTCTGGTTGGCGCCCGCGCTGACGCTGAACACACTGATGCCGATGCCGCTGTCATTGCCCAGCACGTCAACCGTGACTGGCACGCCAAACGGCGCCTGCCCGCTGTCGTCCACTGCCAGCGGCGGCACGTCCGTGCAGTCGCCGTTCAGGTCACTGCTCAGCAGGAAGGGGATGTAATCCACATTGCCCACTGCGCTGTCACCACCGCCCAGCGGCGCAGGACCATCTGCCGCGCCCCACCAGTTGCATGTGCCGTCCACCTGTTCACCGCCCGCACCCGCGATTACGCCGGCGACAGGGTTGCCGTCGATGCTGTTGCGGTTGATGTTCAGCGCCGCGCCTGCGGGCAGCTCGCCATAGGTGCCCGCCACAGGATCATAGACCGTGACGCCGTTCTGGAAGCCGGTGAACGTGTTGAAGGTGACGGTGATTTCCGCCGTCGCAGGCAGCAGCCCAAAGGCGCTGTCGTTCACGCGGACAAACAAGCCCGCTGTTGCCGGGTTCGTTGCGCTGCCACCCACACCACCGCCGTCGAGGCTGTTACCGGTGATGTTAACGGTGCCCGCTTTGCCGCGCACCTGCATCGCATATGCCGCTGTCGCGCTGCCGAAACTGCCGTTGAACGTCACGTCGTTGTTGCTGATCGTCACCAGCCCGTGCGCACCACTTGCCGCCGGGTCAAAGCGCAGGTCAATCAACGCAAAGTTGCTCGTCAGCATGCCAACGTTTTGGATCACGGTATTGCCCGTAATCAGCAGGTTATTCACCGTGCCGGGTCCGGGTCCGCCCGTTGTCGCATTCGCCAGCCAGATCGCAATCGCGGTCACGTCGCCGATAGTGTTGTCCTGTACGGTCACATTATCCAGAATGCCCGTTGCGCCGCTGGCGGAGGTCAGCAGTTGAACCCCGACCTGCATATTGGACAGGTCGTTGTTTGCCACCAGCACTGTGTCCGCGCTGTTGGTCAACTGCACACCGTAGCGCGTGAGGCTGGTGATTTCATTGAACTGGATCGTCGTGTTGACTGCCCCATCCACAATGAAACCGCGACTGCCCGCCACGCCGGTGCTGCCGCGAACGAAGTTGTAGCTCAGCTCCAGCCCGCTGTTGGCGTTGCCTGCCAGCCAGACGGCGGTTTTGTCCGTGCCGGACCAGCCGTCGAAGCGGTTGCAGGAGATGCGCCAGTCGCTGCGATCTGCCCCACCGCTCATCACGCCCCAGCCCGCCAGTCCCTCAAAGCGGTTGTTGGTGATCGTGATGTTCTCAAAGCCGGGAGCCGCTGCGTTCCAGGCATAAACTCCGTAATCAATCGGGGCAGTAACAGCAAAACCATCAATCGTCACATTATCGCTGGTAGGATCAATGGTGAAGGCTGTGCCGCTCGCCGGATTGACAAACGTTTCTGCGCCACGTGCCGGATTGAGCGCCGACAGCTCTGCCGGATTATTCGCGCAGACGCCAGCGTTTGCCCCTTGCAGCGTGACATTCTTGTTGACAACCACATTCTCCGCATACGTACCGGGGTTGACCTCAATGGTGTGCCCGTCGAGCGTGTCGGGATCGTCAATTGCCGCCTGGATCGTGCAGAAGACCTCATTCGTATCGAGGTTGCGCACCGGTCCAGCCACCGCGCCGCCGCTGTCAAACGGACCGTTCAGCCAGGGGCAGAAGCTCACATTGGTCGAGACGGCATCGCTGCCCGTGCCCGGACCCGCGCCGCTGGGACCGCTGGCGTCGCCCCACCAGTTGACCGTGCCGTCCAGCAGCACGCCCGCACCGTTGAGGATGCCGTTGACTGTGTTGTTGACGAGGTTGTTCTGGTTGATGTTCGCGTCCAGCCCGGCGGGCAGCGCGTCGGCACGCACGCCGTTCGCAAAGCCCGTGATACTGTTGAACGTGACATCAATCACGGCGGTCGCGGGCAGGCTGCTGCGCAGGCGAATGCCCACGCTGAGGCTGCCAATGCCACTGCCGTTGAGCGTGTTCTGCGTCACCACAAAGCTGCCGGTCTGGCTGCCTTCCAGATCAAGGAAGTGGAAGAACGTGCCACCGCCGCCGATTGTCCCGCTGATGCTGTAGTTGTTGCCCTGCACCAGCGAACTGCCGCGTATATCGGTCAGCCCCAGCGCGTCGCCGCTGCCCAGCGGATCAGTGATTGTGAACAGGTTGCCGCTGATCGTCAGGTCTGCCACCTGCCCGCTGCCCACACTGAACGCCTCAATCGCGCGCCCATTGTTGCTGATCGTATTGGCGTCTATCGTGACGTCCCGCAGAATCTGCGCGCCGCTGCTGCTGCCATAGTCATAGGTCACCAGCAGCAGGTTAGCGCGGTTGGCGCTGCTCAGGGTGTTGCCCTGAATCAGGATATTTTCGGCGGTGACTGCCGGGTTGCCCTGCGCGGTCAGGGTAATCTGGCTTTCGCCGTCGCTGAGGATGTTGTTGGTAATCGCGGAATCGCGTGTGTTGGTCAGTTCGACGCCGTAGATGTCGCCGTTCTCGCCGATGTTGCAGGTCACGGTCCAATTGCTGTGGACGCCCTGCGCCTCGTTGCCAACCAGCACGTAATTCCACGATACATCATGGATATAGTTATTGCGCACGGTGATGTTTGCAGTGCCGCTGTTCCACGCACGCACCCCATTGCCCACTCCGCTGAAGGTGCTGCTGTAATTGCGGATTTCAAACCCCTGAATCGTCACATCGGTGACTCCGGCGGCAAGGTCGAAGCCGTTGTTGTCGCCGCTTGCCGGGAAACCGCTGCCATCCAGCACAGGGGCATTCGCGCCCGGTCCGGGGGTGGCACAGGTCAGGTCGCCGGGGTCTTCGCTGGTGATCGTCAGCGAACGGTCAATCTCGACATTTTCAGGATACACGCCCGCCGCCACCAGCACGGTATCGCCCGCTGCGGCGATGTCCACCTGCGGCTGAATGACGCCGCCGATGCGTCGCACGTTGGTCAGCGTATATGGACCGCTGGTGTAGCTGTAGGCGCGCACCGCGAACGTGGGCAGGTCTTCCAGCGTGACAACTGCCTTCTGATAACTGTTGTCATTCCAGTACGACTCCCAGTCGAATTCCGCTTCGGTATACGTGCCGCGCGCGCGGATATACTGTTCTTCCGGCGCAAACGTATTGCCCGTAATCAGCGCGCCGCCCACCGGATAGGTGAACCAGGGCACGCCCCCCGCGCCGTTGAAACTGACCGGCGGATACGCGCCGTACAACGCCACAACGCTGTCGGGGATGTCGAAGTAGTTGCCGCTGATCACACGCCCGCTGACCGGACCAAACGCGCCCGCGCCGCTGGAAATGGCAATCTGCGTGCCGTCGTCAAAGACGTTATCAGCGATGGTGTAGCGCTGCACAACATCAAATGTGCTGCGGAAGTCGCTGATATACACCGCGCCGCTGTCCGAGGTATCGAAGTTGGCATAGCGCAGGACGAAGCCGTCGCCAATCACTTCGATGGTCTTGTTGTTGTAGGGCGTGTTGTCGCCAAAGCTCAAGCCTTGCAGCGTGACATCATTGCCTTCAACGAACACGCCGGAGTAGCCGAAAGTGTTCGTCGCATTGGTGGTGATGAACGCCTGCACCGCATACGGATCGGTGATTGGTGTATCGCCGGAGTCCACCCCCATGACGGTGATGCCGGCTTTGTCCGGTCCAATATACAGCCCGAACTGGTGCGGACCGCCCGCGCCAAACACCATACGCCCGGTGGCGACTTCGGCATAGCTGCCCGGCAGCACGCGCACCTGCCCGCCTGCCTGCACCGCGTCAATCGCCGCCTGGATGCTGCGCTTGGGTGCGCTCGCCAGCCCGGAGAAGCTGTCGTCACCGTTGACCGCATCGGCGTAACAAACGGTGGTGCAGCTAACCAGTTCAAAGTCGTAAGCGGTAACATCACCGTCTATGCCCAGCACCAGCCAGTCCGCACTGCCGTTGAAGCCCGCCCAGGCGCTGCCCGCCTTGAGCAGCACCGCGCCCAGGGTTGGATCGGCGTGAATGCCGCTGTTGGGGAAGTTCGCCAGCACTTCGGACCAGGTGCAGGGGTTGCTTATCGGGCAGACCGCCGCAACCACCGCGCCGCTGCCCCACCAGTTGCCGTCGCCGACATCCGCCAGCGCATCCCACGTCTGCCATTGCCCGGTGTTGACCGTCTGCGAGTAGTACGGCTCATAGACCAGCCGCCCCTGCCAGCCGGTGTTGCTGTCCGTCAGGTCATAGTCAATGTTGAATTGCAGCGCGATCGCCGGTTCACTCGCGCCTGCCGTGCGGTAGGTGCTGTATTCCAACCGTGAGATGTCGCGCAGGTACGTGCCCGCGTAATCCAGCTTGCCGATCAGCATGCCGTCCGCGCTGGCGGGCGTTTGCAGGTTCACGCTGCCCATGCCGCTCGGCGGCGTGTCGGGACCGTCCACAAACTGCCCGACGCCGGTTGTGCCGGTTTCCAGCAGGAATGCCCAGTTGTTGGGCGTATCGTTGGAGACAACGACTACCGTGTCAATCGTCGGGTCACAGAAGGCATAGCGCGTCGGCGCGGTGTTGACCGGAGTCGGGTCGGCACTGTCCACGCCGGGGGTATCGCCCAACTGCCCGTTTGCGCCGTTGGCGACATCATAGGCGACCTGCGGGTCGGCGCCTGCATCCAGGTGCCAGTACCCCGCCAGCCCGCTGCTGTCCGGTGCCACACAGCTCCCCTGCGCCGCGCTGATCTGCGCCGCACTGCGCGCCGTATTCCAGATGCGCACTTCGTCCAGCGCCCCGCGAATCGGGAAGGCTGTACCGCTGAAGCGCAGCTCATAGCCGCCTGCTGTGCCATCGGGGGAACCGCTGGCGCTGCCGCTGACCGCCTGTGCTGCCCCATTCAAATAAATCGCGGCAGTGGAGCCATTCCACACTGCCGCAAAGTGATTCCAGTTACTCAGCCCGATTACCGGGGCAGTCTGGAATGTCGCCGTATTGCCGCCGTCATCCCAGCCAATCTGAATCGCACCGCTGGTCAAAACCTCAACATAATAATTGACATTTGACCCTGCCCACTGGCGGTTAGCCACCAGCACATTATCAACAGCGAGGCTGTCGATCCGCGCCCAGAACTCGATGGTGAACGAGTCGCCTGCGCCAAACGTGACGTTGCTCACGTCCGTGATGCGTACGCGGTCATTGCCGTCGAACTGCAAGCCGTTATTGGCTCCCTGGGCGGCGGCTGGTGTGACGCCAAATGCGCCCGCCAGCACAAAAAACGCGAGGACTGCCAGCAGGCTAACGCCCGTAACAGTCCTTCGCCACGAAAAAGAACTACGTATCATATTATTACTCTCCTCAGAGTTGTGCCTGCGATGATGTTCTCCCGGGGTGAGCCGGGTGATACCCGCTGTGAATGTCTGACGCCCGTGCCGGTCGGCAGTGCCGGTCGGCAGTGCTGTAGTGTTCAGTTCACAGCGCAGCGTTAACGCCACATGGCAGACTGTCCCTTCCGCGTGGACAGTGCCACATGCAATGCGCACGTTCTGATAATAGCATAGATTTTGTACTAGCGAACCAGTTACGGGGGAATTTTTTAGGAATCCTTTGACAACCTCGCTGGCGAAGAAAGCCAGCATTAATACTGCGCATTATCTTAACGGAGCTTGCCGCAGCTTGTGCGTATTGAGACTGCGTCCAGTTTTGCGCCTTAATGATTCTGCAAATAATATTTCTTCATATATGAAACTGACTGCCCCACAACAGCCAGCCCCGCAGCCGCACCATTGGGGACAAATGTACATGGTGAACTTGATAGATGACACTATACGCCCTGTCCATTCGTCCTTAAGCTGAATGGAAACACAGGATTGTTTCCCCAACTGGCGGATGGGGAATAGAACCAATCAAGGGGCGAAGCTATGGTCACGGCGCAGCAAACCCAATGGGCAGAGGTGGATGAGCAGGGGCGGCTGGTGCTGCCGCCGGAGGTTGCCGAGCGCTTTGGGCTGGTTCCCGGCGCGAAGGTCCGGCTGGAAGACAGCGCCAACACCGTCTCCATGCATCGCCCGGTCACCCATCTGGCGAAAATCTATGTCGAACCCACCTCGCTGTGCAACATTGACTGCGTGACCTGTATTCGCAACGTGTGGGACGAACCGTTGGGGCGCATGACCGACGCAACCTTCGCGCATGTGCTTGCCGGGGTAGAAACGGTGTCACCCCGCCCCACGGTCTTCTTCGGCGGGCTGGGCGAACCGCTGTTTCATCCCGGCATTGTCGAGATGGTGGCGCAGGCAAAGGCACTTGGCGCGCGGGTCGAAATGATCAGCAACGGCACCATGCTCACCGAGAAGCGCTCGCGCCAGTTAATTGACGCCGGGCTGGATGTACTCTGGGTTTCGATTGACGGCGCAACACCAGAAAGTTATGCCGATGTGCGCTTGGGCGCAGAACTGCCGCGTGTGCTGAAGAACCTCACCCGTTTTCGTGATCTGCGTTCCGGCAGCCACCATCCCACCCCGCAGATTGGCATCGCCTTCGTCGCCATGAAACGTAACATCGCCGACCTGCCGGAAGTGCTGAATATCGCCCACCGCCTGCGCGCGTCCTATTTCCGCGTCAGCAATGTACTGCCCTACACCGACACGCTCAACGAAGAAATCCTCTACAAGCGCGTCATCCGCGACATCGCCTACCTGCCCTCGCGCTGGCTGCCGCATCTCAGCCTGCCCAAAATGGAAATCACCGCAGAAACGCAGGACGCCCTCTTTAAGGCAATGACCAGCGGCTATAACGTCAGCTTCGCGGGCAACAACCTCGGCGCGACCAACGATGTCTGTGTCTTCATCGCCAGCGGCTCGATTTCGATTGGCTGGGATGGCAGTGTCAGCCCGTGCCTGGCGCTGCTGCACAGCCATGTGCATCATATCAACGGGCGCAAACGGGTGTCGCGGCGTCATGTGCTTGGCAATATCGCCGAGCGTCCCCTGCTGGATCTGTGGCACGATCCCGACTATGTCGCCTACCGCGAACGCATCGAGCGTTTTGCCTTTGCGCCCTGCACCTTCTGCGGCGGCTGCGAAATGCTCGACGCCAACGAAGAAGACTGCCTCGGCAATACTTTTCCGGCATGCGGCGGCTGTCTGTGGGCACAGGGTGTCATTAGCTGCCCCTGAGCTTCACGGGTAGGGCAGGAAACTCGAATGGCAGTGCGTGATCGTCTTTTTTTGATACCACCCTGAACGAACACGCAGCGCTTCTGTTCTTCCTGAATACCTGGCTTGAATTACATGCCGTATACGCTTGAGGACATTCCTGCGCTGTCGGCTGCTGATCTGCCCGGCACCGCCATGCTTATCCCCTCACAGCAGGTTCAGCAGGCGTGCCTGTTCCAGCGCCAGCGTGCGCGTATCTGCCTGGAGCTTGCTGTAGATGCCTTTGACATGGTGGCGCACGGTGTTGATGCTGATCACCAGCGTGTCAGCGATATCCTGATAGGTCAGCCCGCGTGCCATCAGCCGCAGCACGTCCAGCTCTCGTTCGGTGAGCGCGTCGGGCAGCGTGGGGGCGGGCAGACGTTCACCGGGCGGGAAGGCGGCGAGCAGTGCGCGCACATAATCGGCATGATCGCCGCTGACCGGTGCCAGCAGCCCGGCAAGCGGCGCGCCTTCATCCACAAACACGCGCACATACCCTTCCGGCGCTGCCAGTTCCAGCGCGTCCAGCAGGTCGCGTTCGGCGGCGGCAGCATCGTGCCGGGCAGCAAAAGCCAGCGCCCGCAGCAGCAGCGCCTCAAGCACCCTTCCCTGCCGCCCGCCTGCCTGCGCGGATTGCAGCACGGCGTCCAGCACTGCCTGTGCTTCGCCCGCCTGTTCACGACGCAGCAGCAGGCGTGCCCGCAGCAGCGGCAGCAGTTCGCCGAAGTAGCCGCCCGCCGCCTGTGCCGCCATTTGTGTTTCCGCCTGTGCCAGCAGATGTTCGACCCTGTCCAGCGCAGACTGATCAAGCCACAGGCGCGCCTGTTCATGCGTCAGCAGCAGCGCGACCCAGCCCGGCACACCCTGATGCACCTGTGCCCGTGCGGTATCGAGCGCTGCCTGTGCCCCCGCGTAATCCTGCTGGATGCGGCACAGGCGCACCCTCAGCGCGAGGCAGGTCACCAGCGCCGCGTTGTGCCCGCTTTGCTGCGCCAGCGTAAGCGCCTGCTGCAAGTGCGCTGTCGCTGCGTCGAGCCGGTTCCATTCGATCAGCACGTCGCTGAGCGCACCCAGCACGGCACTGCCCGCCGGATGCAGGAACGGCGCATCCAGCACAGGGCGGGTAACGCCTTCCGCCCGCCGCAGCCGCCCGCCGGCAATCCACAGCATGCCCAACTGCGCCCGGCAGAGCAGTTCGGGCATGGTCAGTCCGGCGGCATGACACAGGGGCAGCGCCTGTTCATACGCCGCAATTGCCGCATCCGTTTCGCCGCGCACCCGCAGCGCGCCCGCCAGCGCCACCTGTGCCGCCGCACGGGTGAACAGATTTTCCGGCGGGACGTGTGCCAGCGCCAACCGTGCCTGCCGCACCCCCTCGTCGGGCTGTCCCAGCGCATCTGCCAACCCGGCACGCAGGGCATGCGCCTCTGCCTGTAACGCCCGATCCCCCGCGCTCACTGCCGCTTCTGCCTGCTCGATGTAGGGCGGAATTTCGGCATAACGCCCGCGCAGCAGCAGCGCCCACGCAAACGCGAGATTGGCACCGGGCAGCAGCGCCCGCCGGGACTGCGGCAGGCGGCTCAGCCAGCGCTCCACCGTGAACAGGCGTCCTTCCATCGCCATCTGGCGGGCATGCGTGTCCAGCAGGCGTCCAGCATGGGTGTAATCCTCTGCTGCCAGCGCATGTTCGATTGCCGGTTCAACCGCGCCCGCCTGCTCATACCATCCGGCGGCACGCTGGTGCAGCCGTGCGGGCTGGCTGGGCTGCTGCTGGCTCAGCAGTCCGCGCAGCAGGTCGGCAAAAAGCGGGTGATAGCGGAACCAGCGCCGCCCGCCGCTGTCGGGGTGTGCCGCGCCCGCCGGATAAACGAACAAATTACGCTGCACCAGTGTGTCCAGCAGCGCTGCGCTGTCCTGCCCGCCGGTGACGGCATCGCACAACGCGGCACACAGACGGTCAAGGATGCTGGTTTGCAGCAGGAAGGTTTGCATCTGCGCGGTCTGCTGCGCCAGCACTTCCTCCGCGAGATATTCGAGAATGTAGCGGTTGCTCTGTGCCAGGCGTTCAATCAGCGTGTGCTGTGGCGCGCTGTGCTCTGGTGCGCCTTGCAGTGCCAGTCCCGCCAACTGCAACCCCGCCGCCCAGCCTTCCGTGCGTTCCGCCAGGCTTGCCACTTCGTCAGCGCTCAGCGCCAGCGCCATCACGCCGTTGAGGAATGCCGCCGCTTCGGCAAGGTCAAAGCGCAAATCTGCCGCGCGCACTTCAAGCAGTTGTCCACGTGCCCGCAGGCGGTGCAGCGGCAGCGGCGGGTCTGCCCGTGTTAGCAGCAGCAGGTGCAGGTTGGCAGGAGCGTGTTCCAGCAAGAAGCCCAGCCCGTGATGAATGTCCGGCTGGTGGATCAGATGGTAATCATCCAGCACCAGCAGCACCTGCCGGGGATAGCCGGCAATATGGTTGAGCAGTTCGGCAAGCACTGCCGAGATCAGCGGCGGCTGTGCAGCAGCAAGCTGCACCGCAGATGTGAGGGGCAAATCGGCGGCGTCGGTTTGCAGCGCCGTGAGCACATAGCGCCAGAAGCGCACGGTCTCGTTGTCGTGCTCGTCCAGCCCCAGCCATGCCAGCGCGACGTCGCTGGTGGACTGAAGCGCGCGCAGGGCGGCAAGCACTGCGGTGGTCTTGCCAGAACCGGGCGGCGCGCTGACCAGGGTCAGCGGCACGATAACAGCACCACGCAGCAAGGCATCAAGGCGCGGGCGCGGCACCAGCGCCGCCCGCAGCGGCGGTGGCATACACTTCGTTTTAAGGAATGTCTCGACCATGCCGCGATTGTAACAAAGTTCATCACGGCGGCACAACGAACAGGGCGGGAGTTACGCCGTTTTTCCTGGGGTGCAGGCGGATTGCGGGGCAATTGTCCCACAGCGCCAGCAAAGCGAAGCGCAAAGACGCAAAGCTGGGTTCAACACAGCGGCACAGCGGGCACGGGGAACCTGGCTGCTATTCCTCGGTCCGCGCCGTGACTCGATGATTTTGAATCCAGTCGGCATCCCTTTGCGAATAAGTAGCTATCCGTAAACGCAAACAAGGGGATGTTGCGGTTTTGCAAAATAATCCGGCGTTTGGGCGGACGGCTTCGCTCAGCGGGCGCAGGCGCCCCTAAGCGCAGCGCATGTCCGCCCTTGTTCGCCGGATTTAATCGTTACAGCGCACAATCCACTTGTTCAGCCAGCATGCTCAGCGGGGATTTTCCGGCAAGGGGCGATTTAGGCTTCGCCCCTGCCCAGAGGAAGGTGGCTGAAAAATCAGCCTGTCCTGATCACGCGGTTGGGGTGCAGATCAGGCAGTCGTGGCGGGCACAGCCTGCACAACCTGAAGCTCCAGGTCAATCCTGATCTCTTTGCCCACCAGCACGCCGCCGGCTTCGAGAGCGACGTTCCAGGTCAAACCGAAGTCCTCGCGGTTAATGCGTGTGCTGGCATTGAACGCCGCGCCTTTGTTACCAAACGGGCTGGCGAACTCGCCCAGGAATTCGGCATCCAGCACCACCGGGCGGGTTACGTCGCGGATGGTCAGATCGCCATGAATCTTCGCCGTACTGGCGCTGAGCATTTCCACGCGCGTGCTCTTGAAGGTCAACTGCGGGTAAGCTTCAGCGTTGAGAAAGTCTGCGCTGCGCAGGTGGTTATCGCGGTCCACAACGCCGGTATCAATGCTGGCGGCGTCAAGGGTGGCTTCAACAGAAGCTCCCGCGGGATTTGCCGGGTCGAAGTTCAGGTCTACACGGTAGCTGTTGAATTTGCCACGCACGTTGGTCACCATCATGTGCCGCACAGAAAAACCAACACTGCTGTGTGCCGCATCAAGCTGCCACTGAGTCATAGGGATAACACTCCTCTTTGCCTGCGAAACGATTATAATCGGACCATCGTCCGTTTAGTAGATGATCTGAGCATAACGCAGCTTACGCGCGCGCGCATGAGTGGATGATTAGAAGCGGACTAGTGTCCGTTTATCAAACTAAGTACAACCAAATTGAAAATGTCGGATGTAGGGGCGGGTCTGAGACCCACCCCTACGGCAAACAATCCCACAGAATTAATCTGTTTGCACTTAGTACAACCAAATTGAAAATGTCGGATGCAGGGGCAGGTCTGAGACCTCCCCTACGAAAAATAATCCCGCGAGATTTCTGTGGTTGTAATTAGTACACCAACAAGGTTAAGTTGACTACTCAGCTACAGCCCTCACCCCCTCAGTCCCCCTCGCCCCAACGCCGCGTCCCGGCTGGGCGAAGGGGAAGGAAACTCCCCGGCAATTGGGTTGCGCCCTGCTCCTGGTGCCGAAGGCACGGTCGGGAGCGGGGTTGGGGGTGAGGGCTGGACAAGGGCATCGGGTGTCATGCTCATCTTGTCGAACTACTAGCGGGTGAGTTTTTCGATGAGTGCGTTCAAGCCGTCGAGGATGCGCTGCGGCGAATAGCCGAGCTGGTGACGCTGGAAGCTGATCGTGCGTACATCGAGCATGATATAGAGGACATCTGCCGTGTAACTGTGATCCTGATCGGGCGCAAGCTGGCGCAGCAGCCCCAGAATCGTCTGCCGCCACCAGAAATGCGCCGGGTGCTGCAAGCTGAGGTCGGTCATATCCACCGCCAGCAGTTCGCTGTTGCGCAGCACAAAATCAACCACCGCCTGCAAAAACCAGCGCAGCCCATCACACGGGGCGCCAATCAGCGGCAGGTGACGCAGCGTGCGTTCCTGCAAGTCGCGCTGATCCTCATCCAGCAGGGCAATGCACAGTTCCATTTTGCTTTTGAAGTGGCGGTACAGCGTGCCTTTGCCCACGCCTGCCGCATCCGCAATAGCGGTCATGGAAACAGTCTCGATGCCCTGCTCCGCGAACAGCTTCTGGGCAGTCTCCAGCAGCAGGGCGCGGTTGCGCACAGCGTCGGCACGGCTGGGCTGGGGGTCAGTCACAAAGAGCATTTCGTCGTTCATAATGTCCATTCTAGCACAGATTGGCGGGCGCACGAACTTCGCGGCGACAATGGTATACTTACAGCATTCGTGTGAAGCAATCAGGATAATCAAGCATGGAGACACTCCTCAGACCTGTTGATTGGGCTGCGTATCAGGTTGATCCTGTGCGCGGGTTTCTGCCGTCGGAAAATCCGCTGGAAACGCTGCCGCCGCCGTTCGCTGCCTGGGAAGATGCAGCAGGCAATTTGTCCGCGTGGATCATGCATGGGCAGGCACGCCAAATGCTGGCAGCGCTGCCTACGCTGGATTACCGGCGGCTCGACGACTACCGGCAGTTAACCCGCGCCATGACCCTGCTGAGCATCTTCGCGGGCGCCTATGTGTGGGGCGAAGCAGCCCCGGCGGTGCGGATCCCACATGCGGTTGCCGTGCCGCTGTGGGCGGTAGCGGAGCAGCTTGGCAGACCCCCGATTGTGTCGCACTTCTCGATGGTGCTGAACAACTGGCGCCTGCTGGATGCCGAGGGCGCGCTGACGCTGGAAAACCTGGACACGCTTCAGCTTTTTCTAGGCGGCATGGACGAAAAATGGTTCTATCTGGCAACACTGGGGGTCGAAATCGCCGGTGCGCCGCTGATCGCGCTGCTGCTGGAAGCCCAGATCGCGACTGCCGCTCAGCAGGTGGCAGCGGTGGTCGAGCTGCTGGCGCGGGTACAAACCGTGCTGGCAGCGACTTATCAGGCGCTGGCACACATCGAAGAACAATGCGATCCCTATATCTTCTATCATCGCGTGCGCCCGTATCTGGCGGGCTGGCAGGCACCGGGGGTCGTTTACGAAGGGGTAAGCGCTGCGCCGGTGATGCTTTCGGGCGGCAGTGCGGCACAGAGCGCGCTGATTCAGATGATTGACGCCGGATTTGGCGTGTTGCACAGCCATGCGGCATCCGCACTGTTTCTGACAGAGATGCGCGCCTACATGCCACCACAGCACCGCGCGCTGCTGGAGCTTATTGAAACCGGACCGTCGCTGCGGCAGTTTGTCACTGACCACCAGCAAAGCTACCCGCTGCTGCGCGAGGGCTATAACGCCTGTCTGAACATTGTGGATGAGTTCCGCAAAAAGCATATGGAAATCGCCGTGCGCTATATCAGCCAACAGGCGCGCAGCGCTGAAGGCGCAAAAGGCACCGGCGGCACGGAGTTCGTGGAGTTTTTGAGCACGGCACGCAAAGAAACCCGCGCGCATCGCCTCGAATAAGAACCCCCGGCAGTGTGGAACACTTTGCAGGTCTGCGGCGTCTATAGGGACAGCAGTGCAGCAGCATTGTGCTGCGTCTGTTGACCTGGCAAGTTCTAAGGAGAGGTTCTGATATGTCTCAACCATTGTTCAGTCGTCTGACCCTGTTCGCGCTCGTCGCCGGACTGCTGGCGCTCGCTGTTGCCCCGGCTGCCGCGCAAACCAGCTATCCGCCCGAAACCATTACGGTGATCGGCATGGGGCAGGCATTTGGCGATCCCGATGTCGCCTACGTGCAGGTTGGCGTGGAAATTGGCGATGCCGATGTGAATGCTGCGTTTTCCAGCGCGAACGAGGTGATGAACAGCGTGATGGCAGCGCTGCGCGAAGCCGGTATCGCCGAGCAGGATTTGCGCACCGTCAGCGTTAATCTGTACACCATTGACGAACAGGTTTTTGGACCGGACGGCATGCCCCCCGCGCCGGGCAGCGCCCAGACCCTGCGCACCTACCGCGTGTCGAACATTCTGCGCGTGACAATCCGCGATGTGGCGCGCGTGGGTGAGTTGATTGGCGTGGCGGTCAACGCCGGGGCGAACCAGATTTACGGGCTGGAATACAGCATTGCCGATACCGGCGCGCTGGCGCAGGAAGCCCGCGTGAACGCGCTGACCGACGCCCGCGACCGTGCCCAGCAGATTGCCGATGCCTTGGGCGTGACACTGGGTGAGGCAACCACGGTAGTCGAAATCACCGGCGGCGGCGTGTCCCCGGTCAATGAAGCCCGCTTTGGCGTTGGCGGCGGTGGCGTGCCGCTGGCAGAAGGGCAGTTTTCGGTAACGGTGCAGATGCAGGTGACGTTCAGCATCAGCCGCTAGCGCCATACCAACGGGGGGGTGTCCGGGCTGGGTGCCCCCGCCCTGCCCTGTTCCCGGAACCCAGTCCGCCGCCCACAGCGTAGGGCAGGCGTAGGCTACACAGCGCCGGGTTTTTGCATATAATGCACGCCGAATGGTCATTGGGCGGGCAAATATTGTCCCCTGGTTCAGATAGGTCATGCAACAGATGCGAATTCCCGGCTGGTTGTTTATCGTAGGGCTGCTGCTGGTGGTGGGGCTGACCGGCGTGCTGTCGGTGGCAGCGTTTGTCATCGCACGGCAGGCGGCGATTGAGGCAGGCGTGGTCTTTCAGGGTGACGTGCCCTCGGTCAACCAACTGGTCAACCAGATTCTCGCCCAGCCCACCGAATTCCCCACCGCCACGCCCACACTTTCGCCCACCCAGCCACCGCCAGACAGCGCCCCGACGCTCACGCCGGGCGGTCCCACCCCCACGCCCGACCCGTTTGGCGGTGTGCCCGTGTGGAATGACCCGCGCCGCGTGAATATTCTGCTGCTGGGCATTGACGAACGCCGGGGCTTCCAGGATGACGAACCCGCCTTCCGCACCGACACGATCATGATTATCAGCGTGGATCCCGTGCGGCGCACAGCGGGCGTGCTGTCGCTGCCGCGTGACCTGTGGGTGCGCATTCCAGGCTACTCGCAGGGCGAACGGGTCAACACCGCCAACTTCATCGGCGATATCAACAATTACCCCGGCGGCGGACCCGCGCTGGCGGCGGCAACCGTGCGCGAAAATCTGGGCATCGAGATCAACTATTACATCCGCATCAATTTTGATGTGTTCCTGACCGTGGTGAACACACTCGCGCCCAACGGTATTGAGGTCTGCCCGCCAGAAGCAATTGACGACCCCAAATACCCCGATGCAGGCTTTGGGACGATTACCGTACATTTTGACCCCGGCTGCCAGCGCCTCAACGCCGAACGGCTGCTGCAATATGCCCGCACACGTGCCACCGAAGGCGGCGATATTGACCGCGCCCGCCGCCAGCAGGAAGTTGTGCTTGCCGCGCGCAACGAGATTCTCAGCGTCGGCGGCATCGCCAACGCCATCACGCAGGCGCCGCTGCTGTTCTCGGAACTGTCGTCCAACATTGTCACCAACATGACCTTTGACCAGATGATGAGCCTGGCGCGGCTGGCGAGCGAAATTCCTACCGAAAGTATCCGCTTTGAAGTGCTGGACTACCGCCACGCCGACCCGCGCTACAGTGCCGATGGCACGCAGCAGGTGCTTGTGCCGCGTCAGGGGGATGTGCGCGTGCTGCTGGATCAGGTCTTTGGCGACCAGCAAACGCTGACACTGGCAGACCTGAGCGAACGCGCCGCTGCCGAAAACGCCACGATTGTCGTGTTCAACAACGCCAGTATCTCCGGGCTTGCCGCCAGCACACAGGAATGGCTCACCGGGCGCGGGGTGCTGGTCGCTGCCGTCGATACCATGCCCAACGCCGACGCCGCGCCAACCTATATCCGCGATTACACCGGCAAACCCTGGACAACGCGCTATCTTGCCGCGCTGCTGGGCATTCCCGAAACGCGCATTCAGGCGGCAAACGACGGGCTGACCAGCGCTGATGTGATGATCGTTGTCGGACCGGACATTGAGCCGCTGCTGGCAGGTGGCAGCATCGGGCAGTAGCGGGCGCTGCTGGCGGGTGCAGCGCAAAAGCGCAGCCAAGCGGCAAGCCGCGCAGGGGGCAACAAAAAAATCGGCTGGACGCAGGTGTTCCAGCCGATTTTCTGTTTGTGCTGCTGCCAGCGTGCCCACCCCCGGCAGGCACGCCAGCGCGTATCGTCTGTACCGGCTACTCGCCTGAGGCGATGACCGGCGGACGGGTCATTGCCGACACATCTGCGCCCACTGCTTCGAGGCTGTCAAACAGCACCTGCATGATGTAGTCGGGATTGTGGGCGAAGTCGCCGGGATCCTTCTGCGCGTACTGGTAGTTGTACGCCGCGCGCAGCAGGGTCGGGGTCCAGCTCACGTAGCGGTTGCCATTGTTGATCTCGTCTGCGTCTGCCACGCCGTTCGCATTGGTGTCGTTGAACCAGTACGGGAAGGCTGTAGATACGTAGACAATCGGCATCTCAATGACATTGGCGGCGTAATCCAGAATGCCAGCATACAGCAGTTCTTCCATTGTCAGGATTTCGTCGCGGATTGCTTCTTCTGCATTGCCGTCGCCGTCATAGTCGATCAGATCAACATCTTCCAGCACACGGATGCTGAGCACGTCTTCCAGTTCTTCAACGTCTTCGTGGCAGTCGTTGCACTGTCCAACGCGAACCGTACCCTCGTGCTGGCGGTGGCAGTCCGTGCAGGTCAGCGGCGCGTCTTCGTCGCCGCCGTGCAGGTTGCGCCCGTTGTATTCCCGGTCGGCATACTCATAGGCACCCTGTGCTTCGGTGCCAAACAGCGATGCACCCGCCGCGAAGTAGTGTACGTTGCGGAAGGTCAGCCGGTCCGAGACTTCGTCGTCGCCCAGTGTGCCGATGGCGCGGTTTACGCTGACCGTCGACTCACGTCCCTGATGGCACGCCAGACACAGGTTGCTTTCGTCACCTTCACCAAAGCTCAGACGCGCGCCGCTGGGGAACGGCACATCCGCCACTGTGTAGACCGTGAACTCGCTCAGGCTGTCATGGCAGGTGGAGCACGCCATACCCTGCGCGGGCGGTTCAGCCACATTCACGCCATTGGCGAGGAATACCGGCAGCCCACCAGCCGAGTGGCAGCGCGCGCAGCTTCCCGGCACTTCGCCGTCTGCATCCCAGTGCCGCCATGCCTCGACGGTGGGGTTGAAGTGCATCGGCGCATCGCGGACGATAAATTCCAGATCCGCCACCGGTTCGGACATCGCGCCGCTCAGCGAAGCAATGCTGTCATAAAGCAGTTCGATGACATACTGCGGGTTGTGCGCATAAGCGCCCGGATCCTTGACCGACACCTGATAGTTGTAGGCGGCGCGTTCGAGGTTGGCGCTGAAGGCGTTGTAGCCGTTCGCCGGTGTTGCCTCGTCCTCGTCCACCGTGCCGTTGGCATTGGTGTCAATGAAGAAGTACGGATAGGAGGACTCACTGTACGCCAGCGGGACACCGATGACTTCGGACGCATACAACTGCATCGTGGCGTACAGAATTTCCTGCAAGCCCTCGATTTCCCCGGCGATGCCTTCGCCGTCGTCGCCGTCGCCGTCAAAGTCCACGCCCGACCCTGCCATACGGACATCGCGCAGATCTTCAACGCTCTCGACATCCTCGTGGCAAGCCGCGCATTCTTCAACGCGCACTTCCAGCGTATGCGGGTTATGGCAGTCAGCACAGGTCTCGTAGCCTTCAACATGCCCGTTCCGGCCCATATAGACCATCCCGTCATATTGATAGCCGCCGCGTGCCGCACCACCATAGAGCGTTGCCGCTGCCGGGTAGTAGTGGATGTTGATGAAGCGCAGATCGGCGCTGGGCTGATCCGGCGTATCCACAAGATTCAGTTCCACCAGCCGTGCATTGACGCTGTCGGTGGAGGCACGTCCCTGATGGCAGACCATACAGCGTGCCGAGTCGCCCGTATCGCCCAGTTCAACCCCGGACGGGAAGACGACGCTGGCGAGCATGGTTGCGGCGGGCGCATGGCAGGCATCGCAGGTGACCACGGTGCCCAGCGGCGCAGGCGCATCCACAACACCGAATGCACTGCCGTCCGCGCCAACATAGTCACGGTAGCCGGGTGTGGAGTGACAGCGCGCGCAGTCTACGGGGATTTCTGCTTCAGAGTCCCAGTGGACAAACGCTTCTGCTGTGGCATCCGCATGTGCCGAACTGACCCACTGCTCATAGTATTCCGCCAGATATGGGGGTTCCATTTCTTCCTGCGCGGATACAGTGGGCTGGTCCAGCAACAGGATTCCTGCTGCTACAAACAGAAGCCCAGCGAGTGCGAGTAAGTAATAGCTTCTTCTCATAACACATCTCCTTTCGAGATGGGCATCTATGTTGCTTGTTTGCCCGTCCACCGCCTGACCCCTGCCAGCAGGCGCAGGACACGACAATTTCGCTGCTTTTGAGCTAAGCAGATCTGTTGCATATTATGATCGGCAAAGGAAGTAGAGCAATCGTTCCGGGGGATGAAAAACGCTCATCCTCCAGGTGGATTGCTGTGCTGGGTGGCTGCCGCCGGGTGGGCTGGCAGCCGGCAGCGCTATTCCGCTGCCTCGACAAACACCGTCGTGCCCACGTTTTCTGCCGTCCAGCCCTGCACGCTGTCGTATTCCACCTGCGCCCAGCGCACACCACCCCGGCAGACGCCCTGCTGCCCTGCCAGCACACGGAAAACTGCGCCCGCCGGAATGCTGCCAATCTGCGGCGCGTCGGGGTCGGGGGCACTGCGCAGGCGGTTGGCGTCGCCCGGCAGCACGCGCCCGCTGCCCCCGGCAGTCAGCGGTGAGGGTGCCCCTGTGCCGCAGACCTCCGCGCTAAAAATCAATTCCAGTGCGGGATCAGCCGCCGCCGCGCTGCCGCCATCCAGCCCGACCACATGGTAAGCCAGCGCGCCCCAGTCGAGTGCATTGACCGAGAATGCTACCGGCAGTGTCGTGATTGTGCCGTCGCTGCTGCCCAACAGCACCGGGTTGCCCCCGGCGGCTGTGCCCGCCAGCAGAATCAGCGCGAACTGCTGTCCATCCGGCGCGAGCGCCAGATCATCAGGAAACGGCGCTGCGGTGGGGCGTGTCCACAGCACGGTGCCGTCTGCTGCGCGCACCTCGTAGGCACGGTTGTCATTGCCGCCGCCCATCAGTCGCAGCGAAGTCTCCGGCGCGGTTGCGCTCACCCCGGCGATGACGCCTTCCGCCGCCAGATACGTGCCGGTCAGCGGATCGAACAGGCGCACCACCCCGCTGTTGGCGCGTTCGCCCCGCAGCGTGAAGGTGATGTATTCGCGCCCGTCGTACCAGACCGGATTCTGGCTCGGTTCACCGCCCAGCGACAGCCCCTCATTGAGATACGTGCGCGCTGCGATGTCTCCCTGGGGCGAAAGCAGCAGCATGTCGCTGCCGCGCAGCAGAATGCCCGCTTCCAGCCAGTCCACCGCCCAGCCGCTGCCGAACGCCTGTGCCGTGTCGAACAGCAGGCGTGTTTCGCGGGTGGTCAGGTCAAACAGCAGCAGCCTGCCGCCTGCGTCAGTGCCCCAACGCCGTTCAAAATAGACCACGCTGCGGCTGTCCGGCGACCATGCCATGCCATAAAACGGGCGATCCCACAATTCGGCAGCGCGGGTAAAGCGCTCCACCCCGGCGTGATCTGCCACTGTAATGATCGCGCCACTGTTCAGGTCCACCAGATACAGGTCGGCGGGCGCTTCGCCAATGTTGCCGAACACGCCGTCGCTGAACGCCTGCTCGAAGCCCTGCGGCGTATCGCGGTAAAATATGGCGCTGCCATCCGGCGCGGGCAGCAGGTCATCGCCGCTGGCAGGATTAATCAGCGCCCCACCGGGGGTATTGGCGCTCAGGGACTGTGTGCTGCCATCCGCTGCCAGCGCGAACAGGCTGCCCCCCTGCCCAACCACCACCAGCGCGCCAGAGGCATCTGCCTGTGCGCCTGCGCCTATCGCCCATAGGAATACAACAGGCAGCAGGCAGCAGCAAGCCCACCGCCAGCGCCGCAAATTCTTGTTTTTCATAGGTTCCCCTCTTTGCCCTCTTTGCATGGGTGTGATTAGTGGCACTTGCAGCCGCGCAGCAGCGGCTATTTCCCCTGCCAGTCGGGTTGCTGCTTGAGCATCATCGCCTGCGCGCCATTGATGAAATCCTCGGACTGAATCAGGTGCATCTGCGCCCATGCCTCAATCTTGAGCCACTGCTGAATGTCGGTCATGTCGTTGATGGTCAGCTTGGCAAAGCGCACTGCCAGCGGCGCGGCGGCGCTCAGTTCGGCGATAAGCTGTTCCGCCTTGAGCTGCAAGTCCTCCGCCGCGACCACATGATTAACCACGCCCCAGCGCTCGGCATCTTCAAGCGCGAACTCTTTGCCGGTCATGACGTACTCTTTGGCGCGGGCAATGCCAACCAGCCGCGTCAGCCGTGCTGTGCCGCCCACGTCAGGAATCAGCCCCAGGCGCGACTCCGGCAGTCCCATGCGCGCGCCCACCGCCGCGATGCGCAGGTCGCACGCCAGCGCCAATTCAAAGCCCATACCCAGGCAGAAGCCGTGCATCAGGCAGATCGTCGGCACAGTGCAGCGTTCCAGTTTGTTCGCCACTTCCTGATAGGCGGCGGTCAGCGGAAACAGATTCTGCCGCCAGCCTTCGCCAAAGCGGGCGCTGGCGTCCAGCAGTCCGGTGATGTCAATGCCGGCAGAAAAATGGGGACCTTCGCCGCGAAAGAGGATCGCGCGCATGTTGGGCAGTTTCTCGACGCTGTCCAGCGCGGCGCTGATACCCTGCATCATCGCGTCGTTAATCGCGTTGCGCTTGTCCGGGCGGTTGAGCACAATTTCGGCATGCTGGTCAAAAATACGGGTGACAATCAGGTCGGTCATCGAGCAGCTCCTGTTAAGCAAGGCGGCAGCACAGGGCGCACAGACACGAACACACCTGCCAGAAGCAGAGGCTTGCAGCGCTGCCCTGTGTGCCAGCCGGGCGACGGTTAGGTTGAAGTGACTATCAGTGTAGCGTGCGCGCGCAGCAGGCGCTACCGGCGCGGGTCAGGTCACAATCAGCCAGATAGCGGCAAAATGCAGCACGCTGCCCAGCAGGCAAAACATGTGCCATAGTTCATGATGCCCGAAATGGGGATGCAGGTTGGGACGCTGGCGGGCAAAGACCACCGCGCCGACACTGTAGGCGATGCCGCCGCCCAGAATCAGCGCGATCACCAGCGGGGACATCAGGTTGAGCGCTACCGGCACGGTGATGATGCCGACCCAGCCCATGCCGACGTAAAACAGCACCGAGAGAATGCCATCTTTGCGCAAAAAGAACAATTTCCAGATGACGCCAAACACCGCCAGCGCCCAGACGATGCCCAACACGCCCCAGCGCCACGTGCCGCTGAGCACGTTGTAGACAATCGGCGTGTACGTCCCGGCAATCAGCAGGTAAATCGCGGCATGGTCAAAGCGCCGCAGCCACAGATGCCAGCGTGGACTGGCGTAGATCAGGTGCAGCGCCGCGCTGGAGGAATACAGCAGCACCAGGCTTAAGCCGTAGATGGTCACTGAAATCAGTTTGGGCACATCACCCTGTACGGCGTGGATCAGCCAGACCAGACCGACCAGCCCCAGGACTGCGCCTGCCAGATGAGAGAACCCATTCACGGGTTCGCGGAAGTGCCGCAGCATAATCGCCAAATCCTGTTGGAAGTATTGAACTGCGCAGATGATTTCAGTATACCGTGAGAGGGGTCTGCGTGTGCGTGAAATGTTGGTGAAAAGGCATAAGTCTGTGCCCTGCGCCGCTGGTAATTCCTCAGCTATCCATGCGGTTTGGGTTGTGGCGCTGCGGCGGCCACGACAGGTGTGTGGGAACGCCCAATCGGGCGTCCGCCCGCGTAAGTCACGGCAAAGTGAATAATTACTGGCGCTGCGGCGGGCACGACAGATGTGAGGGGACGCCCAATCGGGCGTCCCCGGCGTAAATCACGGCACGGTGAATCGCTGCATTTCGCAGGGACAACGCTTACGCGCTGTAAAGATGGCTGCTGCCCGGCGGAGTCTCCGCTGGTTGTTCGTCCTGCACGGCTTGCACCGCCTGCCCCTCGTCGGCAAGTTCCAGCGCACGCATCATCTGCGTGCGGGTCAGAATCACCGATGGGTCATCCTCATGCATCAGTTCCATCGGGATCGGGATACGCCGCTGTGCGAGAAAGTCCACCAGCGCATCGCTGATCTTGCGCGAAGGCGCTTCGTCGCCATACTGGGCGCGCAGTTCGCGCAGGTGATCCACCAGCCACAGGTACAGGTCTGCCTCGGTGCGCCCCGGCATATGATCCAGCACTTTATACTTGCGGATCAGCGTCACCGCCGGGCGATAAACGTAGTCGTACCAGTTCGCGGCGGCATCCTCAACATCCAGGTCAGCCCCCTGCGACTGCTCCAGGATGCTCTTGTGGACCAGAATATGCCCCAACAGTTCGCCGTAGCGCGACGGCACCGAAAGCTGCAACGTCTGGTGATGCGGGCGCGAAATCCCCAACCCGGACAGGTTCAGGAAGTCGGCATAGGCAACCGCATCGTCCAGTTCCTCACGTGAGATATCCTGGTGCAGCGGCACCGGCGATGGCAGTTCGGTCACATGCGCCTGAATCGTTTTTGCACCCAGCTTACGCGCCACCGACACGCGGTGGTTGCCATCGCGCACAAAGTACACGTCGCCGACTTTGTAGACCTCAATCGGCGGCAGCCCTTCCATACTGTTGGCAACCGCATAAACGCGGCTCCAGCGTTCTTGCAGCTTGTTATTCTTCGGCAGAAAGTCGCGTGTGAATTCGCGGTAGCGCCCCACACTGCCGACAATCTTATCCAGTTCGATGTCCTGCAAGCCTTTGTAGCTCTCTTCGCGCAGCCGCAGCCGCGCCTTAATATCATCGAAGCTCAACAGCTCCGCTGGTTTTCCGCGTAAGTGAGCCAGCATCTCCTGCCAGAAGGCACGCGAACGTGCCCCGTGAAAAGCGCTGATTCCTTCAAGGAGATTGGATCGAAAGACAACATCGTCAGACATTGGGAAACCCCCTGTACTGCTTGACACTCAAGTGTATCTTCAGCGAGAACTCCTCGCAAAAACATATACACTTCTCAATAAGTTTAGTGATTTTTTGTTGTGGATGGTGTTGAGAAAAATTATCGCAGGATTACAGAGCATTTAAATTGTGCGGATTGTCACTAGAATTGTGCGGCAGGTTGTGCGCCTGAATCAACAGGCAATCCCTTAACAAAACCGCAGGTTCGAGGATTCTCATCCATGACTTATCTTGTCGTAACTAACGACGACGGTGTACACGCCCCCGGCATTCTGGCGCTGGCACAGGCAATGCGCCAGCTTGGCGAAATCAGCGTGATCGCTCCGGCAGTCAACCAGAGCGCCAGTGGGCACAAAAAGACCTTGTTCCAGGACATGCTTGTTGAGCAAACGAGGCTGGCGGACGACACCCCGGCAGTGTCGGTGGGCGGCTCGCCGGCAGACTGTATCGCGCTGGCGGCGCTGGGGGTAATTAAATGGCCCCCGCGCCTGGTGGTTTCGGGCATCAACCGGGGCGCGAATATGGGGCAGGATATCACCTACAGCGGCACCGTTACCGCCGCGCTGGAAGCGACAATTCACGGCATTCCCGCCGTAGCGGTTTCGCTGGATGACCGCGACGCCAGCACAACGGACGCCTATGCATCTGCCGCAGCAATCGCCGTCCGGGTGGTGCGCCTAGCGCTGCGCAAGGTGCTGCCGCCGTTCACCATTCTCAACGTCAACATCCCCGCAGGACCCGTCAAAGGCATTCGCGTGGCGCGGCAGGGGGTGCGCATCTACAGTGATGAACTGGCGGTAGACGACAACCGCATGCGCATTGTCGGACCCGCGCCCACCGGGTTTATTGATGAAGAAGGCACCGATATCTGGGCGCTGGCGAACGGTTATGCCAGCCTGACGCCAATTCATCTCGACATGACCGCACACAAGCTGATGGCAGATGTCGCCGCGTGGGTGACAGAGTTGTAGCCCAAAACACAACCTGTTCTTTACCGGATACGCGCATTAAAATCTGCCCCTTTGAGTGCCGGACGTGCCGCTGCGCAGGGCAAGCGTCGCCCAATCATCGGTTGCGCCGCTGTGCTGCAACTGGGCTGCCGGTGTACTGCTGCGGTAAAATGCTGGCATTTGCCGGCTGGCGGGTTGAAGCCGTTAGTTTCCTGAGGACTTGTATGCGCCGATCTGTGTTTGCGGTGTTGGTGGTTGCTGCGCTTGCGCTGGGCGCTGTTTCGTGGGCGGGTCGTGCGGGGGTCGTGGCGGCGCAGCAGATTGCCACCAATACCCCTGCGCCCACCGATGTTGTTTTTGCGACCAACACGCCCGTTCCGACTGATGTGGTCTTTGCCACCAATACGCCGGGCATTCCCAGCGCCACCGCGACCCTGACAGCAGCACCCACGCTGACACCGTCGCCGACCGCTACGTTCACGGTCACGCCATCGCCCACGCCCATCCCGATTGGTCCGCGCGTCTATCCTGACGGCATTAACTCACTGACCGGGCTGCCCTACCCGGACGAAACCGCGCAGAACCGCCGTAACCTGCTGGTCAAGATTTCCAATTACCCGCCAGTGGTGCGCCCGCAGTCGGGGCTGAATCAGGCAGACGTGATCTTTGAATATGAAGTCGAAGGCGGCGTGACACGCTTTGCCGCCCTGTTCCGCAGCGCCGCGCCGACGCATGTCGGTCCGGTGCGCAGCGGGCGGCTGGTGGATCTGGAACTCGCGCCGATGTATAACGCGCTGTGGGCTTATTCCGGCAGCAGCGAACCGATTATGAACATTGTGCTCAACGGCGAACTGACCCCCTGGGGCTACAACATTTTTTCGCCCCAGTTTGGTGATAACTGTGAAGATGCCGGTTTCTGCCGCTTCCCGCGTGATGGTGTGGCGTTTGAGCACACGCTGTATCTGGATACAAGTGTGCTGTGGGCAAAAGCAGACCGGCGGGGCGTGAATCGCCCGGAACGCGCGCGTGGGTTCGCCTTTGGCGCAGACGTGCCGCCCGGCGGTGCGCCCGCGCTGGATGTCTTGATCCCCTGGTGGAGCACCGAAGTCCGCTGGCAGTATGACGCAGCACAGGGGCGCTATCTGCGCTGGACCGACGGACTGCCGCATCTGGACGCCGCCGAAGGGCAGCAGATCTGGGTCAACAACCTGGTGATTATCCAGGCGGAACACCGTGAGCGCCCCGACCTGTTTGAACTGGAGAGCCGTTCGGCATCGCTGGAAATTGCCCTGTGGAACGAAGCTGACGGCTACTATCCGGCGCTCGTATTCCGCGACGGCGTGTATTTTCAGGGCTACTGGGAACGGCGTGACCGCGAGATGGGGTCGGCATTGGAACTGCGCTATGCCAACGGCGAGCCGATCCCGCTGCATCCGGGGCGCACCTGGGTCTCGATTGTGCGCTGGACGGCAGAAGTGCAGGTTGGCGCGGCTTATGCGGACATGAACGCCACCGGCACGGCAATCGCGCCGACACCTGCCGCGCCGCTGGCAACCGCAGCACCATGATTTGAAATCTCAGCGAGAGGGTCCAGGTATCTATCCGAGCAATCGGATTTTCTGGGGCGCGGCGTGCCTGCCCGGCGTGATGAATTTACGGATAGCTTATAAGCGTTAACCACCTTCTCTGGCTGTCCACAACTGCCAACGCACGCACCTGTATTGTCTATCTGGAGGTTTTAGATCAACGATGTTCAGGCATAAACAACACGCTCACGCTGTGCTGCTGGCGGCGGCACTGCTCTTGTTCGCCCTGCCTGCCGCCGCACAGGACGCGCCCGCGCTGCCCGCTTTTGATCCGACCGTCTGCACCAACGACACCCCCACCGCACCCCTGACCGACGAGTGTCTGGCGATGCTTGCGGCGTATCCCGAACCGCCCGTTGAAGCAATCGCGCAGGACGGTTACACGCTGGGGACGTACAGCTTCTGGCGCATTGGACCGGATGCCACCCCGCTGTACGATGCCCCCAACGGCAATGTGATCGGCGAGTACCCGGCGGGCTTTAACTTCGTCCGTGTGATTGACCTGAGCGTGGCGGACTGGCTGCAAATTGAAGGTGGACAGTGGCTTCCGCGCAGTCTCGCCAGCTACCGCGAACCCTCCTATTTCACCGGCGTCACGCTGCCTGAAGGGCTGGAATACCCGTTTGCCTGGGTGCTTGACCTGAGCATGATTTTTGTCTCGGAATATCCCGGCGGACCGTCCTCACAGGCAACCGGGCGTTTTCTGCGGCGTTACGAGCGCGTCAACATCTTCAATACTGCGCTAGATGACGAGGGCTGGCGCTGGTACATGATCGGACCGAATCAATGGGTCAAGCAGACCTTTGTCGCCAAAGTGGTAAAGATCGAACCGCCCGAAGGCGTCAGCGGGCGCTGGGTGGCGATTGACCTGTACGAACAGACGCTCGTTGCCTATGAAGACGAGACCCCCGTGTTTGCCACGCTGATTGCCAGCGGTATTCCGCCCACAGAAACCAACGAGGGCGTGTTCAATGTGTGGGCACGGCTGCCGCGCGACCAGATGTCCGGCGCAACCGGCGCGCCAAACGCCTACGCGCTGCAATCCGTTCCCTGGGTGATGTACTTTGACGACAGCATCAGCCTGCACGGCACGTACTGGCACGACCTGTTCGGCTACCGCCAGAGCCGCGGCTGCGTCAACCTGACAATCAGCGATGCGCGCTGGGTCTATGAATGGTTCGAAGCGGCTGACGGTCCGTTCGATGCCGAGGGCAATCTGCTGAATTACGTCTATGTTTACAGTTCCGGTGTGTATGGCGAGAACGTGATTCGCGGGCAGGACGGCGGGGAATAGGTTCTGCCCGGTTTTCGCAGGGGGCGCTGCACCACGCGCCCCTGGCTGCCATCTTATGCAGGGGCGAGCCATGACTCGCCCGCCCCTGTCCCTGCTGTGGCTACGCCCCGACCCAGGCGCTGATTGCCTGCACCGCTGTCTCGACACCTTTTTCCGCGCGGATACTTTCCCCCAGCGCGGCGGCACGCTGCTGGATTGCCCGGCTGGTGGTCATCGCCCGAATCGCGTCTGCCAGCCGCTCAGTGCTGAGCTGATGCCTGCGCAGGGGTGCTGCGCCCGCACCCAGCTCATGCACCCGCCGCCCCCAGTACCACTGGTCGCCAATGTGCGCGACAATCGTTGAAGGCACGCCTGCGCGCAGTGCCGCCCCGGTCGTGCCCGCCCCGCCGTGATGCACCACCGCCGCCATCTGCGGGAACAGCCAGTCGTGCGGCGCGTAATCCAGCAGGAACATTTCTGGCGGCAGGTCTTCGGTGTGCAGCCCCGCCCAACCGCTGTGGATGATGCCGCGCTGCCCGGTGCGCTTCAGCGCCGCGATCATCATCTGCGTGGTGCCCTGCGGGTCGCGGTTCGCCATGCTGCCAAAGCCGATGTAAACCGGCGGCGCGCCTGCTGCCAGAAAATCGCGCAGGGCGGGCGCTGGCTGCCAGTCTGCCGGGGCGTCCAGAAACCAGTAGCCGGTCACGCGGATATGGCTGCCCCAGTCCGCCGGAACGGGCGTCACCAGCGGGCTGACCCCGATCACTGTCGGCGTCTGGTTCCACGCGCGCAAAAAGTCGGCACGGGTGACGGACGGCAGCTTCAGGCGCTGGCGCACCCCCTCTGACGGTCCATGCAGCACCCCGTACAGCATCGACTCGATAAAGTAGCCCCACCCGTAATTGATCACGCTGGTGCTGCGCGGCAGCAGCGCTTGCAGCCCGGCAGCGCCGCTGCGCGTGGGCGCAAACGGTGCCAGCAGCCCCAGCAGGTGACGTTTGTTGAAGGCTTTCGCAGCGGTGGACATCGCTTCTACCGTAAGCACGCCGCTGATGAACACATCGCCGCGTTCGACAATGCGCAGCATATCCTCGGTCACCTGTGGGGCGACTTCCTCGGTCATACGCTTCATGTTTTGCATTTCGCGGCGCGGGTTGTGGCTGCTGTCATTCAGCCAGGTTGTGCCGACCTCCGTGCGCATGTAGCGTTCAATGTCTACCTGAATCGGCTCACAAGCCAGCCCTTCCTGTTCAATCCAGGGCTGGAAGTTGACGCCCGCCGCAACTGCCACGTCATAACCCGCCTGCTGTAAGCCTTTGCCCAGCGCAATCATTGGCTGCACATCCCCGCGCGAGCCGAAGGCAATCAAGACAATCCGCATAGAGACTGCTCCTGCTGTGTTTTCTGTGTCTGCTTCCGGATAATTCCCCCCAGTATACAGCAGTGCCCAAGCGCTGTAGCGGGCAGGTGAACGGCATCCCCGATAGGTCCATGCGGCTGCAATTCGCCCGGCTGACCCCCAGCAGAATCGCCCGGTGGGTGTATTCGGAAATGGAGGCAGCGTCGCACTGCATTCAAAACCACAGAGCACACAGAGCGCTAGCTGCAAACTTCTCTGTGCCCTCTGTGTCTTTGTGGTTCAGTGCCTTTGCGTGCTTTGCGGTTCGCTTTGCTGGCACTGTGGGCATTTGCCCCGAAATCCGCATGCACCCTCGCCCGGTTGGCGGGACAGGCTGCGGGAGGGTGTGTGCTACAATACAGATGTTGTTGCCCGCAGGAAGAAAGGAGATCGCCATGTTCCTGTTTAACACCGACACACAGTCCTATACGCTTGCCGGGGATCTCAAGGAAGCGCAGGCAATGGTTGATGCCCTGCCGCGTTATCTCAAGGAACATGAACTCTATGGCAAAGTGGGCGGTGGGGGCTGGTTTGGCGGCGGCACAATGCCCAGCCTGACACCGGGCGCACTGGCAATGCGACTGCGGCGGCTGAAGGTGCTGGAGGACAGCCTCAGCCCGGAACAGCGCGACCAGCTTCATACCCTGATTGCCAGAGATGCAGACATTTTCACGGATCAACGCCAGCGTTATGAGGCGCGGCTGCTGTACGAAGCCCAGTCACGCTTGAAAGCAATGCACATGTTCTTTGAGGAATGCCGCAGCAGCCCGCGCCAGTGCGCCAGCATTTACCGCCCGGAAGCATTGCGACGCACGGTGGTGGAAGAAGTGCGGTTGGTGCTGCAGGCGCGCAGCATCGCAAGCGCGGAGCTGGACACGCTGGTTCGCAGCACCGATGCCCGCCTGCGCAGCGTGGGGCAGCCGGCAGACTTCATCTGGGAAACAGTGCTGAAACCCGCTTACGACGCCAAACAATTCTGGTGGCTCTACGCAATGCCGCCTGCGCAGTAAACCAGGCAAAGCAACCACACAGAGATGAAAACCCTGGCGAACCGCAAAGGCGCGAAGAACGCCAGGGCTGTTTTCAGAGGATCTGCCTGCTGCATCGCTGGCGTGTCTGTGGCTAGCCGGGGGTCATTTCGCTGAGCAGCCGGGCGGCGATAGCGCCAATGCGTTCGCCGTTTTTGGCGATACCGTCATCATGCAGGCGGATTTCCAGCAGCCCGTTGGCGGAAGACCCGGCTTTGGTCACCGCTTCCCAATCCTGTCTGGCGATCAGGTAGGCGGCGTTCTGCGCGCTGTTTTCCGGTGCCCAGCCCAGCGTATCCAGCCCACTGGCGGCGCTCAGGCGCACCAGCACATCAGGATCGCGCAGGGCGTTGACAATGCGCGGCACTGCTTCAACGTGCTGCGCGCCCGCCAGCCGTTCAATCGAGGCACGCCGTTCGCTGGCATCGTTGCTTTGCAGCTTCTCCAGCGCCTTTTCCAGCACTTCCTGCGTGACTGCATGCGCTGCCGGGGTGGGCGTCACGACCACAGGTGGAGGCGCGGGGCGCTCTGCGACCGGCGCTGCGACCGGCGCGACGGGCACAGCTTCTTCCTCCGCATATTCAGGCAGCGGCGTCAGATGTTTGACCGCGTCCTCTTTTGACCCCAGCCACATCACCCCAACCACGATGACGATATTCACCACAATCAGAATTACCATTACTGCCATCGAAGATACCTTCCTGTGTAATCGCTGTTCTTATGGTAGACAAGCATACCGCGAAAAACGCAGGGCATACAACTCGAACCACTTTCCGCACACTATGCACGCAGCCGGTCAGCGCCCTAATTCCGGCTGGTAGAGCAGCGGCACATGGCGCAGTTCCTCCGGCAGCGGTGGAATGGGCTGCTGCCAGTAGACCGCGCGGATAAACAGCGAGTCGGCTTGCTGCCCGCCGCGCCGCTGGCGTGCCAGCGCATACTGCCATTCCTCGCGCACCTCATCCGACTCGGCGGCATCGTGCGACCAGAACAACTGGAAGACATCCGCCTGTTCAATGAGCTGCAAGCGCGTATCGCGGTCTGCTGGCTGCGCGGCAGTCTGCCCGGCGGGGTCCATTTTGACCTGCGCGACATCACGCAGCGGGTACATGCCCAGCGCCTCACTGACGCGCAGCACACGCTCGGCAATCTGCGTGTCGCGCGGGCTGTAACTGGCGTACAGGTCACGGTAGGGTTTGCGCACAATCATGCGCATCGTATCGGCATCACGCGGACCGTGTTTGCTGACATAGACGGACAGCGGCAGGTCTGCCACCAGCACGCCATCCACCAGGAACGAGATGTAGCCGTTTGCCGCTTCGTCAAGACGCATCGCTACGGCGCGCATTTCAAAGTCGAAGCGGTGCCAGTCTTTATAGAAACCGATGGCGACACGCGACGGGTTGAACTGGAAACCCTTGAGACAGGGGATGACGGTGACGAGCGCGCCTTCGGGAAGCGTATGGCGCGTGCCGGGCGCACGCTTGAACAGTGTGCCTGGGGTATTCTGGCGGCGAACATCATTGGCGACTTCTTCTGCTGCCAGCCCCAGATAGGCGTAAGCGTGCAGCGGCTGCCATTGTTCGGCGCGCATCTCTTTCGGGTAATTGACGGCGAACTGCACCCCACTGCCGCCGTTGCTGCCCCCCGCTTTGACGTGTGACAGGTCGGCATCACGTTCATCGCCTTTACCCAGATCGCTGCCGCCCAACCGCGAGCGCAGGTCTGTGGAGCGGGATGCCGGCGCGCCAAACGCCGAACGCGAAAACGGGCTGTCGCCGGAACGGTAGCGCGATGAAAACGGCGACGTGCCCGACAATCCAAAGCGACTGCTGCCCCCACTGCTGCTTTCGCTGTCGTCATCCTCGTCGTCATCATCCAGCTCGTCATCGTCGTTGTGACGGGGGGGCGGCGTGGGCGGGCGGCTGCCTAATGACGCCAACGCGCTGCCTGATCCACTGCCGGGCATGCGCGGCGCGGGCGTAAAGCGGCTGCCAAACGGGCTGGAACTGCTGGGCGCCGGGGTCGCACCGGCGGGCGGGGCAGCAGGTTTGCTGCTTTCCGGCATGCTGTCGCGCGGCAGAGGTTTGCCTTCGGCGAGCCATTGTTCACACGTTTCGACGAAGCGCGTGAAAGCGCTGGCGGCATCCTGATAGGGCGCAACCCCGGCTTCATACAGTGCCCGCGCACGGCGCAGGGCATCCAGCAGTGTTTGTGTGCTGCGCCACTGGTCATCAAAGCGAAAGAGGACATTCACGGCAGCAGCGCCGGTAATGACCCCGGCAACCAGCGCCAGCAGCGAACGCGGCAGTTCCGGCACTGCCAGCAGCGTCAGCAGTGCCACCGCACCAGCGATCATCGCCAGTTGGCTGCCCTGACTGAGCAGGCGATAAAGGCGCGCGCGCGCCTGCAGGCGCAGTACCACTGGTTCCCAGCGCTGCTGAAGATACGTTTTTTCTCGTTCAGGCGTCTTCGGTAACATTGATCTTCTGATTGCCCTGCTCTTACGCGGGGTTTACCCCCTGCGCTGATTGTAGCGAAGAACAGTCCTTAGTGTAAGGTTAGAGTTAGTATCTATTCCCAAACCCGGACAAGGGGCTTATGCTCTTTAAGAAAACAATCAGTAGGGTTGAAGCATGCCTCAATCCTGCGAAAAACGTTATTCGAATAAATTTTTGAATTGCATAATCCCCTTGTTTGCCATACCTGGTCTGCGAAGTCGTTCTGAGGATGCAGCGGTCAGCCACCCAGATTGGGTGCATAGGCAAAATGCAGATGCCCCAGCACGGGCGGTGCGGGCGGCATGGGGTTCTCCCAGTAAACCGGGCGAATAAACGCCCCGGCGCGCCGCAGCGAGAGCGCATGTTCCCATTCCATCCGCACATGGTCTGACCCGGCGGCGTGGTGCGACCAGAACAACTGGAAGATGTCCGCCTGTTCGATCATGCCGCGCAGTCCCTCGTTCCACGCTTCACCGCTGCGCAGGGTGATCATGTCGCGCAGGAAGCTCAAGCCGAGTGCCTTGTAGGCGCTTTCGACCCGTTCGACAATACGCAGATCGCGGCGGCTGTAGCTGCAAAAAACCGCCTGGAAGGCTCTGCCTGCCGTGTGCGCCAGTTCAGCGGCGGGTTGTGCCGCGCCCACATAAACCGACAGGGGAATCTCGCCAACAATCAGTCCCTCGACACTGAAGGTGATTTCCCCGTTTGCCGCCTGATACAGCGGGGCACTGGTGGCGCGCAGCTTGAATTCAAAGCGCTGCCAATCCTCGTAAAACAGCAGCGTTTGACTCGGCGGGTTGAACTGGAAACCGGGCAGCACCGGCGTGGCAGTGACCTGTGCGCCTTCCGGCACAGCGGTCAGCGCGGGTTTGTGCAGGGCGCGCACCTGCTCACGGCGGGTGTCAAGCTGTTTGCGAGCGTCCTGCTCTACAGCGCCTTCTGCGCCGCTGTTGTAGATGTACGCCAGCAGCGGCTCCCAGGTGTTCGGCTGCACCTCGGTTGGCTGGTAAGCGGCAAACTGCACCGTGCGGACCATTGGCGCGCCCCCTGGCACAGCGGACGGCGGCGTGATGGGCTGTGGTGCGGGGATGTACGGCGCGGGCGTGGGCGGCGCGGGCGCAGGCGCGGGCGCGGCA
>DAOTWP010000211.1:0-28768 GCA_034435675.1 Anaerolineae bacterium | reverse complement strand
TTAAGCAGCCGCGCGCCAATATTCTCGCCGCTTTCTGCCGGGCGGGTGCTGGCAGGCGGGGGTGGGGGTGGCGCAACGCTGGGCGCTGGCTCACGCGCTGGCGCTGGCTCACGCGCTGGCGCGGCTGTGGGCACGGCGGCGGGCGTGCTGGTGGGCTGTTCCGCGCGGGTGGCAGCACGGCGCTGGCGCAGGGCGCTGACGGTTGCCGCCCCGCTGACCGGCTGTTCGGCACTGAGCGGCACAGGCACACCTTCGGGGCGGGGTGCTTCGCTGCCACCACTGTCTGCCGCGCCGCTGCTTACAGCGCCGGTTTCGGTGGTGCGGCGGGCGCGCTGCTTGGCGTCCAACAGGGCGGACATGCGCTCCTGCGAGGGTGCGCGGGTGCGTTCGCCGCGCTGGAAGACAAACTCGCGCAGGCGCTGCCAGTCGCTGCGGGTGATAATCAGCCGCCGCACAGCGATGTCCGCCGGCAGCAGCAGCACTGCCGCCAGCAGCAGCCAGGGCCACAAGGGCAGTTGTGCGCCGCGCGTGCTCAGGTTGTGCTCAAATACGGCGGCGGGATCATTCGCATAACTGCGTCCACCGGTCAGTTCAGCAATGTCGCGCAACAGTGTTTCGGCGTCGGCGCGATCTGCCACGCGGTATTCCGGCGAATAGCCCAGCACCCAACCGCTGGTCTGGCGCAGGTTGACTGTGCCCTCCACCTGTTCGCCCGCGCCGACAATGGTCATGAAATATGCGCCTTCGGCGGCGGGCACAAACACGCCTTCATAGCGCCCCGGCGCGACCTGCCGCAGCGGCACGCGCAGCGGTTCCAGACCGGGACTGAGCAGCGATGCCTCCATCTGCAAGCCATTGATATAGCTGCCGTCCTCGTCGCGCGCATCCACGATGATACGGGCGGTTTCGTTTTCCAGCGCCACGCGTACTTCGAGGTTGTCGCTGGCGCCCTCGGTGATCGTCCAGCGCACCGCCTGACTCCAGAAGCGGGTATAACCGTCCCACCCCACCCAGTCCGCCGACCAGCGGCTGGTCGCGTCACTGGTGAACGCTACCGCGCGCCCCAGCCCGTACTGCCACGCTGCCAGCACCGGGTCGGCAAAGGCGTCCGGCGTGCGCAGGATGACCTGCGCAGTCAGTTTGGGGCTGGTGGCAACATAGCCGTACAACTGCGGGGCAGCGCTGATGCCGTCAACAATCACACTGCTGGCGGTGATGTTCGGGCGGAAACCGCCTTCGACAATATACGAACGGGTCGCCAGCACCGTCTCCTGCGCGAAGATCAGCGGAATCTGGTCGGTATCTGCCACCGCGTGATAATTGCCACCGCCAACTGTCGCCATTTCGTTGAGGAACGGTGGCAGCGCCGTGCCGATGGCGATCACCGAAGTGGTCACCCCGGCGGACGTGTTCAACTGGCGCACCAGCGGCACCAGCCCCATCGGACTCGCGCCGCCGTCGGTGAGCAGGATAATATGCTTGACTTCGCTCGGCTCCTGCACAATGCGCGCCGCCGTGAACTGCATGCCGGAGAGGATGTCCGTGCCGCCGCTGGGGCGCAGCGTGGCAACCAGGCTTTGCAGCACCGTGCGGTCCAGCACGGGCTGAAATTCCGCGATGGCGTAGGCAGCAGCGTCAAACGAAATCACGGCGGCGCGGTCGGTCGGCTGCAAAAAGTCAATCGAACGGATAATCGCTTCCTTCGCCAGTTCGATATTCGGCACGCCGGTGGGGCTGGTCGCGCCCATGCTGCCGCTGCGGTCGACCACATAAGCAATCGTGAGCTGCGGCAGGCGCTGCTGATCCCGAATCTGCATCTCAACAGGCAGGGTTTCTTCCAGCGGCGTCTGAAAGTAACCGCCGGGTCCGTAGGTCTGCTCGCCGCCGATGACCACCAGACCGCCGCCCAGATCGCGCACGTAACTTTGAATGTTGACCATCTGCTGGTTGGTCAGCGTCAGCGCGGGCACGTTGACCAGCACAATGCTCTGGTAATCCGCCAGTTCGGGCAGCGTCAGCGGGAAATCGTCTGCCTGCATCGGCTCTGCCAGAATACTTGATTCGGCAAGCGCGGGCAGCAGGTAGCGCACGTCATCCGCGCTCGCGTAGACGACCAGCACACGCGGTGGACCGACCACACGGCTGAAGGTGGCGAGTCGATTGTTCTGCGTGAAGGTGTCGCTGCCTGATGCCGGGACGAGTTCGACCTGCAAATCACGGAAGCCGCTGCCGCCCGCTTGCAGCGTGACGACATGGTTCGAGATGCCCGCGGGCAGATTGAGCGCTTCTTCGTAGATCAGCGTACCCTGCGCCGTAACGCGCAGCAGCGCCGTTGTCGCCACTTCGCTTTCAACGCGCACGGTGACATCAAAGACCTGCCCTTCGTTGACCGTTGCCGGGGCGCGCACTTCCAGCACCTGCACTTCCGGCGCGTCTTCGCGGGTGAAGGGCACATAACTGATTTCCACGCCTGCCGCTGCCGCCAGTTCTGCGGCGCGCTGCGTGCTGCCCAGCGTGGGCACGCCATCGCTCAAAATGACCAGCCGCGCGGCTGCATCTGGCGGGAACATGCTCAAGCCCAGGATGATTGCCTCTTCCAGATCGGTATTGCTGGAGATGGGGCTGGAACGAAACGCCGTGCCCGGCAGCAGGTCGGCGCTGACCGGCTGCTCCACCAGCGCGTTGGTGCCAAACAGCACAATGCCCGCTTCGTCATCAGGACTCATCGCGTCCATGGCGTTGTGGATATATGCCAACTGCGCGTCCTGTGCCTGCTGTCCCACGCTGTCCGAGACATCTACCAGAAAGACCACCGCCAGCCGGTTAGAGGATTGCAGGCTCTGCGCGCCCGCCAGCCCAAACACCAGCAGCAGGATCATCACGGTGCGCAGCAGCAGGCTGATGCCGTCGCGGCGGCGGCGGTGGCGCAGGCGGGGCCAGCCGACATAGGCCACAAGCGGCACGAACAGCAGCAGCACCAGCGCAATCGGAGTCGTAAAGGTCATTTTGCGGAACTCGTCTCTTTACACCAACAACCAGCAGTCAGCAACTAGCAGCCATCACTCAACTAGCAACCATCACTCTACATAATACCAGATTGGCGCGGGGAATACGCAGTGATCGTCGCACAGCGCACAGCAGCAGCGCTTCGCGTTAGTAGACGCTGTGCAAACGGCGATTTTGAACCGCTGACGGCAAACTGCATACCGCCACCTGTTTAGTAGCGTCCGATGCACCGGGAGTTCCCACCGCGGGCGTTAGAGCGCACGCCTGTGTATTGCTGCATTGCTCACCCCCAGTGTCCAGGCATTCCAGCAGTCACCGTGTTCGCAGTGATGCCGGGCAGCCCGCCAGCTATCCTGCCGCGGATTACCCTGCATAGCGCATGTAACGCCCCGTTCCTGGCGTATACTTGAGGTAATGCCTCCTGTTCGGGAAGTAATCCATGACCCTGCTGAAGGACGCCTTGAGTCTGCTGAAGCAGACATTTATCGAGTGGAGCAGCGACAATGCCCCGCGGTTGGCGGCGGCGCTTGCCTATTACGTCGTCTTTTCGCTCGCGCCGCTGCTGGTACTGACCATCGCCGTCGCGGGCTTTGTGCTGCAGGAATCGCTGGCGCGCAGCGAGGTCATGTCCGTCATCACCGATGCCGTCGGTCCCCAGGCGGCGACCTTTGTCGGGGAGCTGATTGACGGACTGCGCCAGCCGGGAACAGGTGTCATTTCGACTTTGCTGGGGCTGGGTGCGCTGCTGTTGGGCGCGCTGGGCGCGTTTGAGCAGCTCAAGTCCGCGCTAAACACCGTCTGGAATGTGCCCGACACGCAGCGCCGCAGTGGGATTGGCGGTTTCCTGTTTAACAAACTGCTGTCGTTTGGCATGATTCTGGTGATTGGCTTTCTGCTGCTGGCTTCGCTGATTCTCAACACACTGCTCAGCGCGTTTCAAACCTTTGCGCTGTCGCTGCTGCCGCAGGCGCACATTGTGCTGCAAGTGTCCAACCTGCTGCTGTCCTACGGCATCATCGTGCTGCTGTTCGCCATGATCTACCGCTTTCTGCCCGACATCACGCTGGAATGGCGCGATGTCTGGGTCGGTGCGCTGGTGACAACGCTGCTGTTTAACCTGGGCAAGTTTGTGCTGGGGCTGTATCTGGTCCACAGCGGCACCGCCAGTGCTTACGGGGCGGCAGGCAGCTTTGTGCTGATTATGCTGTGGATCTACTACTCGGCGCAGATTGTCTTGTTTGGCGCGGAATTCACGCAGGTCTACTCACGGCGCTACGGCTCGCTGCGCGACCACCCGCTGCCCCCGAAATCGCAGCAGGCGCGGGATACCGTAGAGACAAAAGTGATAACAGTGCCCGCGGATACGCCAGGGGACTCAGACGCCCCGGCAGCGCCTGAGGTACAGGACATGCCCGACGAGACGCGGGGCAAGAGAAGCGACTGAGCACAGCCGAAAACAGCACGGCGGACAGTGCGCCAGCAGCCCCTGACATCACCGGTGTCGTCGGGTAATAGCCACGACGAACATAACTGGCTGTGAACAGGCTGCAAGCCCAAAGCCTTTGCCGAACTTGTTCGGTCGGGCAGCGGCAGTACTGTGGAAAGCAGAAACAATCTGGACAATTACACTCTTGTATATCAGAAAGGTAGCAGCAGGATGACGCAGCACCACACCGACGCGCCCGTTTCACTGGATGCTTTGTTACCCGCAGAAATGGCGCACCGTGCCGAGGAAATCGGTATCAAAAAAAGCAGGATGACTCCGGTGATTACATTCGCCCTTGCCGTGCTGGCAGGCGCATTTATTGCGCTTGGGGCAATCTTTGCAACAGTGGTCATGACGGATACAGCCAGCTTTACCGGGTTTGGGATCAGCCGCTTGCTGGGCGGGCTGGCGTTTTGTCTGGGGCTGATTCTCGTGGTCGTCGCGGGTGGCGAATTGTTCACCGGCAACAACCTGATTGTGATGGCGTGGGCAAACCAGCGCATTACGCTGGCAAGCCTGCTCAAAAACTGGGCAATCGTCTATGCGGGCAATTTCGCCGGCGCACTGGCAACCGCCGCGCTGGTCTTTGTCAGCCAGAGTTACCAGAGTGGCGGCGGACTGGTCGGGCGGCAGGCGCTGGCAATCGCCGCAGGAAAATGCCAGCACGATTTTTTGCAGGCGTTTGCGCTGGGGGTGCTTTGCAACGGATTGGTCTGCCTGGCAGTCTGGCTGACCTACAGCGCACGCTCAACCACTGATAAAATCCTCTCGATTCTGTTCCCGATTTCCGCATTCGTCGCCGCGGGGTTTGAACACAGTGTTGCCAACATGTATTTCATCCCGTATGGTTTGCTCATTCGCGCGTTTGATCCGGCGTGGGTCGCGGGAAACGCCGGGAGCATGGATTTGTCGGCGCTGGATGTATCCGGGTTTCTGCTGGGCAATCTGCTGCCGGTGACGTTGGGCAATATCGTAGGTGGGTCGGTGCTGGTGGCGCTGGTCTACTGGTTTGTTTACCTGCGCGCGTACCGCCAGGCAGCCTGAATGCACCGGTGGCACGCGCACCGGGAACAGTATTTGCCGACCATATGAATTTTGAAAGGGGCAGCAACCATGCGCTACAACCGTCTCGGAAATTCCGGGCTGCTGGTATCTGATCTGTGTCTGGGTACGATGATCTTTGGCGAGGACGGCACACGCGGCACTGCGCCACACGACGCCCGCCACATCATTCACGCCTATCTGGATGCGGGCGGCAATCATCTGGACACCGCCAATGTTTACGCCGGGGGCACGAGTGAAGAGATTGTCGGGCAGGCGGTCAAGGGCAAACGCGACAAGGTGATTATCGCGACCAAAGTGCGTTTCCCGATGGGCACGGATCGCAACGAACAGGGGCTTTCGCGCCATCACATCATACAGGCGGTGGAGGCAAGTCTGCGGCGGCTGGACACCGATTACATTGACCTGTATTACATGCACGGCTGGGACCCGCTGACACCGCTGGAAGAATCGCTGCGCGCCTTTGATGCTCTGGTGCAGGCGGGCAAGGTGCGCTATACCGGTGTTTCGAACTTCAAGGCGTGGCAGGTGATGAAGGCGCTGGCAGTCAGCGATGCCAACAGCTATGCGCGCTTTGTGGCGGCGCAGTACCAGTACAGCCTCGTCAAGCGCGATATCGAGTGGGAATTTACCGATCTGTTCCTCAGCGAAGGATTGGGCATGACGCCCTGGGGACCGCTGGGCGGCGGCTTTTTGAGCGGCAAGTATCAGCGGGGCGCTGCACCACACGATGCTGACGCAGGGCGTATTGCCACCGCTGCCGACCACCACGAAGAGTCATGGCAGCGGCGCGATACCCCGTTGAACTGGGCGATTATTGATGCTGTCGGCACCATTGCCCAACAGCGCGGCGCGACGTACTCGCAGATTGCGCTGGCATGGGTGCGTGCGCAGCCGTCGGTCAGCAGCGTGATTCTGGGCGTGCGCACGATGGCACAGCTTGAGGACAACCTGCTGGCAGCCGACCTGCACCTGACGGCTGAGGAACTGGCAGCCCTGGATAACGCCAGCGCCATGCCGGAACTGTACCCCTACCGCATGATTCAGGATTACATGCAGCGCAAGCCATGACCGACCATGAGCTTTCACCCCCGCAGCCCGTAGCGAACAGCCTGCCGCTGCCACAGGCACCGCCGCTGCCGCTGGATCGCCATCCGGCGGCGGTGTATCTGGCGAGTCTGACGTCGGAGCGTTCGCGCCGGGTGATGCATCAGGCGCTGCGCAGCATTGCCGCCCTGCTGACCGGCGGCGACCCGCGCACGGTGGACATTCTGCTGCTGGACTGGGGCGCGCTGCGCTATCCCCACACCGCCGCCCTGCGCGCCCGCCTGGCAGAAACGCACAGCGCCGCGACGACCAACCGGCTGCTGAGCGCCCTGCGCGGTGTGCTCAAAGAGGCGTGGCGACTGGGCTACCTGAGCGCGGAAGACTACCAGCGGGCAGTAGACATCCAGAACATCAAGGCGGTCACTGTGCCGAGCGGGCGCGAACTGACCGACGGCGAGATTCTGGCGCTGGTGAGCACCTGCAAGGCGGACATCGCCGCGAAGGGACGTGTAGTGGCGGCAGGCGCGCGCGATGCCGCGATTATTGGACTGCTGTATACCTGCGGGCTGCGCCGTGCCGAACTGGTCGCGCTGGACCTGAGCGATTACGACCCGCGGACAGGCAGGCTGCTGGTGCGCGCAGGCAAGGGGCGCAAACAGCGCACAGTCTATGTGGCGGGCGGGGCGCAGCGGGCGCTGCACGACTGGCTGGCGCTGAGCAGCCCGTTTGGCGCGCCGCTGTTCACGCCGATCTACAAAAGTGGTAAAGTCACGGCGCGCCGCATGACCGCGCAGAGCATCTACGATATGCTTAAAAAGCGGGCGGCACGGGCGGGCGTGGACGATTTTTCGCCGCACGACTTCCGCCGCACCTTTGTAGGCGAGATGCTCGAACGCGGGGTGGATATTGCGACAGTGGCGAACATCGTCGGGCACAGCTCGGTGGATACCACCCGGCGTTATGATCGCCGCCCCGAAGAAGTCAAGAAAAAGGCGGCAAGTAAGCTGCATTTTCCGTATTGAGGCAAACGCACTATGAAACTGCTTTTTGTCGTCTCTTCGCTCGATCTCACCCAGCCGTTCAGCGCGACCCCGGCGTGGTGGCAGTTACTCAAGGCGCTCTACGAGGTCGGTGTTGAAGTCATCGCCACGCCCTATCAGGGTCCGGCAATTGAGTCGCTGTGGTGGCGCGCCGAGCCAAACCCCGCCCGTTTGCAGGGCGACGCCTTCAAGCTGCTGCGCGATACCTACCGCAAATTCGCCAGCGAAAAACCGCCCGCACAGGTGGACGAGTCGGCGGCAGCAGCGCCAACGGATGCCCAGCAGTCGCAGCAGCCGGAGTCGCGTTCTGACATAGCAGTGCGGCGCACGGCGCAAACGCTGGTTGCCCCGCTGTGGCTGCGGCATCTGGATCGCCTGCTGACGCGCGAACCGGACATTGACGCGGTGATCTTTCTGACTGTCCCGCTGAATCAGCTCGTGGGCGTGCCCGCCGAACTGATCCGCCGCCATAACAAGCCGGTGTTCTATTTTGACGGCGATGTGCCCGCCAGCCTGCCTAACATGCAGGGCTTTGCGTCCGGCTTCCGCATTTATCAGGGCGCAAACCCGGCGGAATATACCGCCCTGATCAGCAACAGCACGGGCGGTGAAACTTACCTCAAGGCGCTGGGGGCACGGGCAGTGCATACGCTGTGGTACGGCGTAGACCCGGATGTGTTCGCCCCGGTGGATGTGCCACAGCAGGATATTGACCTGATGTTTTACGGGCACGGGCGCGAATACCGCGCGCAGTGGGTGGACGACATGATTACCAAACCCTCGCTGGCGCTGCCGGATGCGCGTTTCGCCGTGCGCGGTAAGAATCTGGGCGATCTGGGCAGGGCGGAAATGCTGCCGTACCTCAGCTTCAGTAAACTGCGCGAATATGCCTGCCGCAGCAAAATCAACCTGTGCATCACGCGGCGCGCACACGCCAGCGTCTACGGCTCGTCGTCTTCGCGCCCGTTTGAACTGGCAGCCATGCGCTGCTGCATCGTCGCCAACCCCTACGCAGGCATCGAAAACTGGTTCGAGCCAGGCAAGGAATTGCTGATCGTCCACAGCAGCGCAGAAGCACTGGACCGCTACCGCTACCTGCTGGCGCACGACAGCGAACGGCAGACGCTGGCGCAGGCGGCATACGCCCGTGTGCAGGGTGAACACACGTTCCGCCACCGCGCGCGGCAGCTCGTGGGCATCGTGCGCGGTTATCTGTGACGTTCCCTATTGCTTATCTTCGCCACGCTGCGGTACGGGCAGCACTTGTGCATCGCGGAGAGGGAGTCGCTTCCCCTCTCCATCAACCCAGTGCAGGGGGAAAATGAGGCGCAAAATTCCTGCTGCCCTCTACCCCGGCAGCGTCAGGCTCGCCAGGTCACGTGGGTAGTACGTCAGCATTTCGATGCCGTCAGACGTAATCACCACCGTGTCGCTGTGGCGGAAACCGCCCAATTCCGGCGCATACAAGCCCGGCTCAATCGTGAAGACCATGCCCGGCTGCATCACCGTCGTGTCGCCAATGTCCAGAAACGGCGACTCGTGATAGCGCAGCCCAATCGCATGCCCGACATGATGCCGCCAGTTGGGCATCAGATCGTGTTCGCGGTAGTAGGCGCGGACGGCTTTATCCACTTCGCTGCACGGAATGCCCGCTTCCAGCGTGCGAAAAGCGATGTTTTGCAGCGCCAACATGTGCTCAAACATGCGCTTCTGCGCGGTGCTCGCTTCGCCAATGATCATCGTGCGTTCCAGTTCGCCCACATAGCCCCAGACTGCCGCCGTCGCCCCGGTCACCAGCACATCGCCGCGCTGGAAGGTGATGTTGTTCGCCAGCGCGTGCGGGATGGCACTGTTGCGCCCAATCTGCCCGCGATAACCCGCTGCCGCGCCGTGGGGCGACCCAACACCCGGTTGTGCGCGGTAGACCGGTCCGATCGCGTCGAGCATGGCGCGGGTCGCTTCGTCGCTGGCGCGCTGGCTGACTGCCGTTTCGGACGCGCCGACCAGGGTATAGCGCTGAAGCAGCATGTGCGCCAGGTTTGCCCAGCGGCAGCTTTCGCGCAGCAGGGCAATTTCCGCCGGGGACTTGACCATCATCTGCGTTTCCACAACGCGGCGGATGTTTTGTACGGTTACGCCGAGCAGTTCGCTTAGCGCCGGTCCATAATAGCCAAAAATGTGCGGGTAGCCGTCGCTGTCGGCGGCAATGCCGGCGCTGCCCCCGGCGGCAGCACTGCTGAAGCCCATATCGCGCAGCATGTCCGCCAGCACCTGCGCGGGGTGCGGGTCGCCGGGGTATTCGGCATAGTAGGTGACATGTTCAACCAGCGCGTTCGCCTGCGCGTGTTCGACTTCCAGCCGGGGCACAAACAGGCTGCGTTCGCCCTGCGCATTCATGGCAAAGGCAATCGGGCGCTCGGTGGGGATGAAGGCGAACCCGGTGTAATACTTGATGTAGTCGGCATCAAACAGCACCACGCCGCTGAGCCGCTGGTCGTTGATGCGCTCCAGCAGGGCATCACAGCGGGCGCGGTGTTCGGCATCAGCAATCCGCAGCGAAGCAGGGTGTACGGTCATAAGAACAGCTCCTCAAGGTTATGCTGGACTGCCCCTGACTCTAATCGCAAAGTGGCAAAGCCGCAAAAGCTCGTTGATGGGGTGGGTGGGCGAACATGACCGTTTACACTACCCCCGCCCGCGAAAAAAGGATTACAATGTGTATAACATACGCTGCCTGCGGGAGTGTCTCCGCGCAGTAGGGCACGTATGGGGAGGAGCTGTAATGCGTACCAATGAGAATGCGCACCTGCCGCTGCTCAGCAATGTGGTCATTGGCGTGCTGGCGGTGCTGGCGACGCTGCTCGTGCTGGCAGTGCTGACCAACACCGAACTGCCGGTCCTGACCGAGATGCGGGCAATCTTCATCGCCGTCGCCGTGCTGGGCTTCGCCATGTGCGCGGTCGGTCCGCTGACCCACATGCGCGGGGTGCAGGAATGGCTGCTGCCGGAGAATATCGTCGGGGCACTGCTGGGCGTGCTGGCAGCGCTGCTGATCGTCTTCGAACTGTTCGAGGTGCGTTTTGACCTGATCCCGGATGCCCGTGCCGCCACAATAGCGCTGGCGGTCGTGCTGGTCGCCAAACTGCTGATCGCGCTGATCCCCTGGCGTGTCGAGCAATCAGCCGCATAAGTGAGGAGTCGCCGTGCATCGCCAGCGGTGCAGAACCGCTGCCTGCACAATTGCCTGTAAACCCGCGAACGGGTTGGCGGCTGCCGCGAATAACCCGTTTGCGGGTGTCCAAAAGAGCATAACAGGGGGGTGAACCCCCTGCGCGGGAACTACCTCCCGGCTCTATCTACCCCGCCGGACTGCGATACCAGTAGCGGTAGCCTTCGCGGAAACCCAACCGCGCATACAATCGCAGCGCGGGCATGTTGCCCTGCGCCACCTGCAAATACGCCTGCCCCGCGCCGTGTTCGCGCCCCCACGCCAGCAGATGCAGCATCAGCGCCGCGCCCAGACCCTGCCGCCGCTGTTCGCGCTGCGTCACCACATTGAACACCCCGACCCAATTGTGTTCCAGCACCCCCAGCGCCAGTGCGACAGGTTCCCCCGCCTGTTCCAGTGCCAGATAAACATGCTGCGGCATGATCCGCGCCAGCATTTCACGCATGGCAGCGCTGCGGGCAGGCGGCAGGTCGCTCAGCCGCGCGTAATCGTCAAACCAGCGTGTCTCTGCTGTCTGTGCGCTGCGCAGCGTCGTGCCTGCGATTTCCGCCGGGGCAGGCAGACGTTTCAGGTCATGGTGAATCAGCACCGCATTGGAATCGGTGAGTATGTACCCGCGTTCTGCCAGCGCCGCATCCAGCGCGGGATCTTCAAACGACAGCAGCCGGAACACCACGGGCAGTCCTGCCTGCCGGTACAGCCGTTCGCAGTAGGGGATTTTTTCGGCGGCGGGCAACCGCGATTCGTACAGCGGGGTGACGGCGTTGGCGCGGCGCGTGTGCCCGGCGGCAAAGCGCAGCAGCCAGCCGTCGTAATGCAGCGTTTGCAGCGCGGGCAGGGCATTCAGCGTCAGTTCTTCAATCAGTCTTTCCGGCAGTTCTTCCGGCATAATTCATTCAGCCTTCCAGTGCAGCACGAAAGGCATCGGCAAATTCCGTTACGGACTCAAAGCGCTCGTCGGAATCCTTGGCGGTCGCCTTCTGGATAATGCTGTCCAGTGCCACTGCCAGTCCGTAGTTGAGCAGCGACGCGCGCTCATGCAGGAAGGGCAGTGGGTCGCGCACCTGCTTGAGCATCAGCTTCATGTTGGTGCTTTCCGGGAACGGATGCGCGCCAACCAGTGTTTCGTACAGCGTCAGCCCCAGCATGTAAATGTCCGTGCGCGCCGATACTCCCCGGTTGAGAATCTGCTCCGGCGACAGATAGGCGGGCGATCCCAACTGGACATAACTCAGCGTAATGCGGTCAGCATTGAGCCGCTTGGCGATGCCAAAATCGGTCAGGTAGACATTGCCGCCGTCATCCAGCAAAATATTATCCGGTTTAATATCGCGGTGGACGATCTGGCTCTCATGGGCACATTCCAGCGCATCTGCCAGCCGGTCAAGCATGTCAGCGGCGCGGGCGGGCGTCCATGGACCTTCGCGGCGCAGACTGGCGCGCAGGCTGCCCCCACCCATAAACTGCGAGGCGATGTAGATGCCGTCGTCATCACGCCAGTGATCCAGCAGCGGCACAATATAGGGGTGGTTCAGGTTGGTCACAATGCGAATTTCGATCTGGAAACGCTGGATCGTTTCGGAGTCGTCAGCGAGATCGGGGCGAATGATTTTGATGGCGACCATACGTTTGAGGATCGTGTGACGAGCGCGATAGACCGCACCCTGCCCGCCTTCGCCAATCTTTTCTAAAATCTCATAGCCGCGGATGACCTGCCCGGTCAGGAGCTGGTCGGTCATGGGCTTTGCCCTCGCTTCCGAATTGTTCAGTACCCTGGTATTGTAGCGCACGTGTAACAATCGCGCGGTCAAAAAGTTCGAAAAATTTGTGAATTGTCATAAGAGGCGGTCCAAAAATTCCGCCGCCGTGACTGGTGCAGGGGCGACACATGCTTCGCCCCTGCGATGGAAGAAATCACAAATATACAGACACGCTCTAAGGATTATGCTATGACTTCCACATCGCCTACCCCGCCACCGCGCACGCTGATCATCTCCGACATTCATGGTTGTTACGATGAATTGGAGGACCTGCTCGACAAAGCCGGGCTGACCCGCGATGACCAGATTCTCGCCATTGGCGACCTGCTGGATCGTGGACCCCAGCCGCGCAAGGTGCTCAAGTTCTTCCTGCACACACCCAACGCGCGTTCGCTGCGCGGCAACCACGAGCAAAAGCACCTCAACCTGCATGCCAACAGTACCAAAGCACCTGCGCCGTCGCAGCTAATTACCCGCTGGCTGCTGGATGACAAATATGCCGCCGCGCTGAAATACTTCAACAAACTGCCCCTGTTTGCCGATCTGCCGGATGCTGTAGTCGTGCATGGCTATTTTGAGCCGGGTGTGCCGCTGCGCGAGCAGCGCGCCGATGTGCTGGTGGGCATGAGCGCCGGGGAGCGCTATATCGCCGAATTGTACCCGCAGCCCTGGTACGCGCAGTATAGCGGCGGCAAGCCGCTGATTGTGGGACACCGCGATTACACCGGCACAATGGATGTGCTGATTCACGAGGTCAACAATACGGTGGTCTACGGCATTGACACCCGCTGCGTGTATGGCGGGGCGCTGACGGGGCTGCTGCTGCCGGACTTCCGGCTGGTCAGCGTGCCTGCGCGCGCGGAACACTGGCAAATGCTCGCGGCACAGCATGGCGTGCAGCCCTGGTAAAGTCAGGGTGGGGTCAGCGACTCCACCACGCGGGTAAACTCCGCCTCAAACGCCGCCCATTCCGCCGCCGGGGCGACCCCGTAAGCGTAAACAGTTCCGGCAGCTAAGGCAATGTCGCGGGATGTTTCGCGCAGGGGCAGCTCGCTGCGCGGCTGCGGCGGGGCATCCACCGGCTGCTGCGCAAGCACCAGCAGCGCGCGGTTATCCGGCGCGACGAAAATCACGGTCAGCGGCGCATCGGCAGCGCTGGTGATAATGCGCCAGCCGTCTGGCACGCGAGCGCTGAACAGCGTTGACATGAACAGGTCGTTAGCGGCGGAGACAGGCACGCCGGGGGTCTGCGTGAGCTGCGGTGGCAGGTGCGAAGGCACCAGCGGCGCACAGGCGGCAGCACCCATGATGAGTAGCAGGGGGCAACAAAGCGAACCGCAAAGGCGCAACGATTGTTTCACCACAGCGGCACAAAGGGCACGGAGAACCCGGCTTCTATCCCTCTGTGGACTCCGTATCTCTGCGGCTTTGAATGCAGTGCGCATCTCTGCCCCCATTTCCGATTACACCTCATCGGGCAAGCAGGTGCCCGCGAATCCTGGTAATCCGACCCAAAGCATTCGGCGCATTGTAGAGGCGGGTCACTGTGTCCGCCCGCCCTAACCCCCTCAATGCCGCTGCCAGCCTCATGGTGCGCGGTTGGGCACTGCCGGGTCGTTGACCAGCGGGTCAAAGCGCGCCAGCGGGTCGCCACAATGAATGAAACCGCCCCAGCGGGTCACACGGTAATCGCTGCTTGCCTCATCCAGCGCTTCCACGCGCACATAAATGCATACCCCGCTGAAGCCTACCCCTTCCTGATAGGTTGCTACCAGTTGAATATCGCGTCCGGTGGTGTCCGCACGGCGAAACTCGGCATGCACCAGTCCGCCCCATTCCGCCGGGGTGTAGCCCTGGATGCAGGCAGACACGCTGCCATCCCGGCAGTTTGCCGCCACGTAGGCGCTTAACTCGGCGCTGAGCAGCGGGGCAGCGCTGGCGTCATCACCGCGGGCGGCAGCTTCAACAAAAGTAACGGCGACGGCATAAGCCGGGTTGGTGTTTTCGGGCGTCAACTGTGCCGTGAGCAGGATCAGCGCCACAATCACGACGGCAAGCACGCCCAGCGTAACGAACAGCACTGTTTTTTGCATGGGGTTAACCAGTCATCTGTTTTGGTCTGCAAGGGTACACCCTGCGTGTACCCGCCCGGTGCGCGCAGCTATACCCGGATGCGACCTGCGCCGCAGGGTGGGCATATTCCGCCGCCCCATTATGCCACGCGCCGAGGACAGGGAACAGAGCTAAGCGGGTCAGCCGAAGAGTGATCGCAGCAGTCGTCCTTGCGGCAGATTTCCAGGCTTGGACACCCGCCGGGTCTGCCCTGACAGCCCTGCAATCCGCTAGGGTCGGGGGCTGCCCACGGGCATTCAAAGGCGCAGTTCGAGTTCGATCTCGTCACGCAGGGGAATGTCGTCAGTGCCGGTAAGCGGAATTTCCGGCTTGAGCTTGCGCGACTGTGCCAGCGCATTGCGATGCACCGCCACCAGTTCAAAGCCGCGCTTCTGGTAAAAGCGCAGTGCGCGCATGTTGTCATTGGTGGTCACCAGCCACAGGCGTTTACAGCCTTCTGCCTGTGCCGCCTGTTTGACTGCATCAATCAGCGCCGTGCCCACGCCAATATTCTCGCGGAAACTGTTGATTGTCACAATCTCGCAGTCCTGCCCTTCAATGTTATAGGTAATGAACCCGGCAACTCTGGCGCTGAGATTGTTGTCCTGCGTTTCTTCGTTGTTCACCGGCAGAATGACAAAGCCCGGCAGCATATGGGCAAAATGCACCTTTCCCCGGCTGACCACACGGGTTGACCCCCAATCAGAATCGAGCCGCTGGGCTACCCAATTGCGGTCCGAACGGTCAAGCGGTCTGATTTGAAAGTTGCCCATATAATTTACGGCAGGGGGCACCGCGCTTATGCGCTTTAAGAAAATAATCAGGTTACCGGTAGGGTTGAAGCATGCTCCAACCCTGCGAAAAACGTTATTCGATTAAATTCTTGAATTGCATTAGCGGGGTGGGGAATGCCGCTGGTCTCCTCTCTCGTAACTGTAACCGTCGGCTTGCTGGATCATGCTGAGATATTTGGACCCTCAGCCGGTTTAATCGTTCACCGCAGTGTTCGGGGCTGGCTCGACGCGCCCCGAAGTGCCTATGTATTCACCCGTAACGTACCGCGCTAGTTCGGCGCCCCGCAGGGCTGAGACTGGTCAGCACGCGCTTTTACACGCTCCCGGCTCTAGCCGGGGGGCGCTGACTTTTGATACGCACTCGGATTATGCGTTCTGCCGGACTGCCAGAGCCGGGAACGCCCTACCCGCCTGACAGTAACTAGAGCAGCTCGAATCTTACTGGATCAGACCAATAGTTGGCAAATTTCAACTCCCACTTGCTGCCAGCGAGAGTTGTTCAACCAGTGAAAAAGTTAAGACAATCTATGCAATAAACAGATCAGCACGTTACCCTGACCCCTGCACGCTATGCTGCCCTGCTGCTGCGGCACGACAACGTACAGGCGGAGTTCGTTGGCGCTGGCAGCGGTTGCGCACAATAAAGATAACAAGGCTCTCATTCGGCACTCTGTTGACAGATCAGGAATTCTCGTTACAATTTGTAATGTTACAAATCGCCATCTCATCAAGGTAATCATGCTGAACATCAAAGACCCCCGCGAGTTACGCAGCACGCTTGGACTGGTGCTGGTTGTGGCGCTTGCCTATGCCATCACCAGCGTTATCGGACAGACATTCGCCACCCTGCCCCCCGGCAATGTTACTGCTATTTTTGCGCCTTCGGGCATTGCCATTGCCGCTGTTGCGCTGGGCGGCTACCGCGCGCTGCCCGGTGTGGCGCTGGGATCATTTTTGGGCAACACCAACCTGCTTGTGCCCGGCAAAGAGCTGGTCGGGCTGTTGACTGCCCTGAGCATTGGCGTTGGCGCGGCGCTTCAGGCGGGCGCGGGAGTGTACGGACTCAAGCGTTACAGCCGTGAGCGCAATTTTCTGGAAACCAGCGGTAGTGTGGTCGCCTTTGTGCTGTTCAGCGCACTTGCCGCCAGCCTGATTAACTCGTCAATCGGCTCCAGCGCGATTGTGCTAGGCGGTTATGCGCCGGTGGAACTGCATCCGTCGCTGTGGCTGACCTGGTGGCTGGGCGATGCTACCGGCGTGCTGATCGCCGCGCCGATGCCGATCCTCTGGCGGCGGTTGACCCGCAAGCTAGACCGCACCAGACTGATCGAATCGCTGCTGCTGATCGGGGCGCTGCTGCTGACCGGCTATATCGCCTTCGGCATGGGCTGGCCCGTCGAATACCTGATGCTGCCGGTGCTGGTGATGATTGTCTTTCGCAGCGGCTTGCAGGGTGCCAGCCTGAGTATTGTGCTGGTTTCGGTCATTGCCATTCTGGGCACGGCATCGGGGAAGGGCACATTTGCCTTTTACGGGCAGCTTAACGCCAACGCGCCGCTGCTGCTGCTGCAAGCCTATCTGGGCACGGTGACCATCAGCACGCTGACCCTGGCGGCAGTGCTGCACCAGCAGCGCCTTGCCGAACGCCAGCTTGCGGCGATGAACCGCACACTGGAAGCCACTGTTGAGGAACGCACCCGCGACCTGGTGATTGCCAAAGAACTGGCGGAAACTGCCAACCGCACCAAGAGCGAGTTTCTGGCAAACATGAGCCACGAACTGCGCACCCCGCTGAATGCCGTCACCGGCTATACCAGCATCATCCTGGATGGCATGGGCGGCGAGATTGACGAAGAAGCCCGTTATATGCTGCGCCGGGTGTATGCCAACAGCGACCATCTGCTGGGGCTGATTAACCAACTGCTCGACCTGTCCAAAATCGAAGCCGGGCGCATTGAGATCAGCGAAGAAGCCTTCGACCCGCGTGCCCTGGCACAGCGCTGGTACAATCAGGTCAGTGTGCTGGCAGAAGAGAAACTGCTGGCGTTTGAACTGCAAGTTGATCCGCTGGTGCCGCAAACGCTCTACGGTGACACCGAGCGCATCTCGCAGGTGGTGCTTAACCTGCTGTCCAACGCCATCAAGTTCACCAGCAAAGGCACAGTCAGGCTGGTAGTGGGCTGCGCAGAGCAGAATTTGCAGATCGCCGTGAGTGATACCGGCATCGGCATTCCGCCGCACGCGCTCGACTATATTTTCGATAAATTCCGCCAGGCAGACGCCTCTACAGCACGGCAGCACGGCGGCACCGGGCTGGGCTTGGCGATTGCCCGCACACTGAGCCAGTTGATGAACGGGACGATCAGCGTGCAAAGTGAATTAGGCAAAGGCAGTGTATTCACTGTGCGTTTGCCGCTGCAAGCCGCGCCCACCACGCTGCAAGCAGTATCATAAAAACCTTGAACGGAGAATCTCCCATGACAGGCGCAGTTCGACGCGACATTCTGAACGGCTGGCAGGTGCTCATCGTTGAAGATGAACCCGACAGCCTCGATATTGCCACGCGCGTCCTGAGGCATTACGGTGCCGAAGTCCACAGCGCAACCAACGGTGAAGCAGCGCTGCAAGCCCTCGACAGTTTGCAGCCGCACTTCATGATCTCCGATCTGTCTATGCCGGTGATGGACGGCTGGAGCCTGATCCAACACCTGAAGCATGACCGCCGCTGGATTGATATTCCGGTGATTGCCCTGACGGCGCACGCCCTCAAAGGCGACCGTGAAAAGGCAATCGCCGCCGGGTTCCACAATTACCTGACCAAGCCGCTGACCGCCGGAACATTCATCCGCGAACTGCTGGCGCTGCTGGTCGAAATCCCCCAGTTTGCTGCTGAATTGCAACAGGAAGGCTAACCCCGATGAGTCCCACCGTTTTGATTGTCGAAGATAACCCGGACAGCCAGGACATGATTGCGCGCATCCTGCGGCATTACAACATTGACAGCGCGCATGTGGCGTCCGCCGAAGAAGCGCTGGAATCGCTGGAACAGAGCGTTTACGACGGGCTGGTGGTTGATCTGGCGCTGCCGGCGATGGATGGCTGGACGCTGATCGAATACCTGCACAGCAATCCGCGCACGGCACACCTGAAATGTGTCGCCGTGACCGCCTATCATTCGCGTGAACTGGCAGCACAGGCACTGCAAGCCGGGTTTGAGGCATTCTTCCCCAAACCGCTGGATAAAGCCGTCTTTGCTGAGCGCGTGCGCCAGATGGTCAACGGGTAGTTCTGGCGCACAGTACTGCCGCGCACCAACACATAATCCGTGCAGGTTCGGCTTTGGCTTCCCCTGCGCTGTTGAGTCCCCCTCACCGTGTTAACCAGCTACACACGGCGCACCCAACTGCCGTGTTCTGCGCCGTTTTTTACGCCAACTGGCAGCAAATGGCAGTCGCTGGCGTGTTGCTGGCAGCACCACCGGCATTATTCTGACAGCATCTGAACCGCAGGGTGGGGCACGGGCTGCCCACCCGACAGGATAAAGGAGCTGGTGTGATGAAAGTGTTCTGGTGGCGCTGGATGGTTGCGGTCACAATTCTCTTACTGCTTTTCAGTCTCAGTTTTGTGCTGCTGCCGCAGGTCATCCATAATCTGTTTGAAGCCGTCTTCATTGCGACAGGGTCGCTGGCGCAGCCGGTTAATGCCGATGCGCTCGGATATATCCACTTCGTTTATGGCGTGCTGGGCGCGGTGATGGTCGGCTGGATGGTCCTGCTGCTCTTCACTGTGTTCGGACCACTGCGGCGGGGCGAACGCGCCGGGTGGCTGGCAAGCGCATCAACCGTCCTCATCTGGTTTGTGGTGGACAGCGGGTGGTCGGTGGTGTCCGGGTTTGCCGCCAACGCGCTGCTAAACAGCGGCTTCCTGATCCTCTTTCTGATCCCACTGGCGGCAACCTACCGCGATTTTTATCCTTCGCAGAGGTCCTGACGCCCTCATTCGGGAATTACCAGAACCACAGCGATATGGCGCACCTGCAGGAACCTGTCACAAGGTTTCCTGGGGCGCGCTGTGCTGCTCTGCATAGACGCTGGCTGCCGGGCACGGTTAACCGGCGGCGGGCGGCTGCGGCGCGTTGACCCACGAACGCTGCATAATGCTGTGCCCCGCCCACGCCGCATAACGACTGATCCAGTAGATCAGGCGCTCCCGGTATCCGGCATGGATCATAAACTGGCGTTTCTGGATGCCGCGCAGAATTGCGGCGGCGATTTCCGGCGGTTCGCGCAGCGTCACCAGCGGCGATTTGCTGTGCACCAACCGGGCATTCTGGCGGTTCTGGGCGTTGAGCATGGGCGAATTGACCAGCAGTGGGTTGACGATGCCGACATGCACACCGCTGTCCGCCAGTTCAATGCGCAGCCCCTGCGCCAGATTAAGCACGGCAGCTTTGGTAGCAGCATAGCTGGCAAATTCCGGGGTGCCATAAAATGCCGAGGTTGACCCCAGCAGCACCAGCGATCCGCGTGTCTGCCGCAGGTGGGGCAGCAGGGCATGGGCGACATGGATGGTGCCGAACAGGTTAATGTCCACGATGCGGCGGTGCGCTGCCGGGTCAATGGCTTCAAACGCCCCGGTGCGCAGCACCCCCGCCGAATGAATCACCCCGTCAAGCTGCCCAAACTGGCGCAGCGTGTGTTCCAGCGCCGCCTGCACCTCGTCCGCGCTGGTCACATCCACACGTGCGCTGCTCGCGTTTAGTTCCGCGGCGGCTTTTGCCAGCATTTCGGCGTTCTGATCCCACAGCATCAGCCGCGCCCCGCCAGACTTTAGCAACCGCGCGCACGCCAGCCCAATGCCGCTTGCCGCGCCGGTGATGAGAAAACGTTTATCTGTAAATCCTTGCGCCACCTGAAAAGACTCCCCTCTAAAGCTCTAATTTCAAATAGACGACAGGTTCTTTGCCTTGTCCCAGATCGGCTGTCAACCGGCGGTGTTCCCGGAAGCCCAGACGCTGGTACAGCAGCACCGCGCCGGGGTTGCTGCAAGCCGCGCCAATCTCGATACAGCGCACACCGGAAGACGCGGCGTAACGCACAAGGTACTGAATAATCGCCGTGCCGATGCCCTGTCCGCGCAGCGCTTCGGTGACAATCAGGTCGCTGATCTCCGCGCAGCGCGGCAGACGCACAAACTGCCCATAGGCACACGCCGCGCCATTAACCTCGGCAACTACACCCAGCCCACGCCGCTGGCTGGTATGCTGAACTGCGCGCCGCAGCAGCCGTTCGACAAGCATTTCGGCACGGTTATGCCAGCAATACTGGTGCAGGTCGGCGGCATCCGTCAGGACTGCCGGGCGAATATTCCACTGAGGATCGGGCGCTTGCAGCGCAAGGGGCACAGTTTCCATGAGGCAGCATTATAGCGCAAAAGCGCCGCCTGAAGGACCCTTTCAGGGCAGCCGCAGCACATACCAGCCGCGTCCATCCGGCTGGCTGGCAAAATCCACCGCCACATAACCGATGTCGAACGCGATCAGCAGTGCCTCACGCAGTGCTATGCGCCAGCCGTATGCCAGCGCCGGGCGCGCCCGTTTGAGCTTGTCCAGTGCCGCCGGGATTTCCAGATACAGCGCTGCCGGGCGGGTTTCCAGCGGGGTTTTGAGCAGGGGCTTGCCTTCGGTATCGGGCAGCAGCAGAAATGTGCCCGGTGCTGCCTGGCGCGGCTGTCCTTCACCGTTTTTGCCCAGCGCCAGCGCTTCCACGCGCCCGTTGACCAGCCGCCATTCCACTTCCACTCGGTCTGAGGGCAGCCCGGCGTTGATGCCGTCAGTCATCTCGCCATAGTAGTTGAGGTGGTAAATCCGGGCGACTGCGCCCAGCCGGTGCAGGTTGAAATGGGCGTTGCCGCGCTGCAAGGGATCATACGTCCAGCGGATCGTTTCGTAGCCCTGTTCCAGCGCCCAGGCGCGCTGCTGCTGCTTGAGCGCAAAGCCGATGCCCTGCCCTTGATACTCGGGATGTACGCCGGTGACATAGGACCACAAGCCCCAGTCCTCACCGAAGCGGGCGGGCAGGGCAAAGGACAGCCCGACCATGCGTGTGCCGTCATAGGCACCCAGCGCCAGTCCACCGTGATCGAGCAGCGGGCGCATTACGCTGGCGGGCAGCGCCTCGCGTTCGCCCAAGCCCCAGATGGCAATTTCCAGCGCGACAAACTGTTCCAGGTCAGAGATGGTATTCAGCAGACGATATTCAACAGGCATGATGGTCAAACCGTCGGGTTGGCGCAGGCGCGGCAGGCGCGCAGCGGTGCGAAATCGAATGCTGTAGTGTAGCGATAAACTGCCGGGCAGCGCCAGCCCTGCGCCAATGCGATTCGGCTCTACGTGCAAACCCGGCTCTGTGCTATGCTTGCGCTCTCGTTTCCGTGAAGAATAGCGGCAATGCACATCGGCTTTTTGACAGCGGATCTGGATGGACGGCACGGCTGGGCACGTTACAGCCGCGACCTGCTCGGCGCGCTGCACCGCGCGGGTGTGCGCCTGACCGTGCTGGCAGCGGAGAACACCCCGGCAGGCAGCTACGACTATCCCGTGTATGCGCTGCTGCCGGCGGCGGAACCCCGTGCCCGCATGCTGCTGCCGCGCCAACTGCGACTGCTGCCGCGCGCGCGGGCACTGCTGCGCGACTGTGACATCATCCACGCGACAGTGGAACTGTATGCGCCGCTGGCAGCAGGAATCGCCGGACGCCGCCCGCTGCTGCTGACCATGCACGGCACATATGCGACGTATCCCGCGCTGCGCCGTTTTCCAGTCAGCGCGCTGTACCGCCGTGCCTACCGCTGCGCGCACAACCTCGCCGTCAGCCGCTATACTGCGGAACGGCTGCGCGCCGTCGTGCCGGGAGCACAGGTAACGGTGATTAACAACGGCGTGGATGCAGCGCGATTTGCCCCGGTCTGGCAGCAGCGCAGCGCCCGTCCCGCGCACGAGCCGCCAGTGATTCTGGCACTGGGGGCGCTCAAGGCGCGCAAAGGCACGCTGGAACTGGTGCGGGCGCTGGCAGTCGTGCGCCAGCAGCGCCCGGACGCACGGCTGGTCGTCATCGGCAGTCTGACGATGGAACCAGCGTATGTGGCGCAGGTGCGCGCAGCAATCGCCGCGCTGGGGCTGGACGATGCCGCCGTGCAGCTTACGGGCAGTCTGCCGGACCGTGCCGTGCAGGACTGGCTGTGCCGCGCCGATGTGTTCGCGCTGCCCGCGATGAACAGCGGCAGCCGTTTTGAGGGCTTCGGGCTGGCACACCTTGAGGCAAGCGCCGCCGGGCTGCCGGTCGTCGGCACACGCGACTGCGGCGTGGAGGATGCCGTCGAGGACGGTGTGACCGGGCTGCTGGTGGCACAGGAGCAGATTGATACCGAACTGCCTGCGGCGCTGCTGCGACTGCTGGCAGATGCAGACCTGCGGGCGCGGCTGGGCGCTGCCGGGCACGCCAGAGCCGCCGGGCAAACGTGGGAGTATGTCGCGCAGCAGGTGATCGGGGTGTATCAGCAGTTAGCGCCGGGGCTTCAGCGATGATCAAACGTCTGCGTATTCTGCTGGAACGCCTGCTGCGGCGCAAATTTGTGCAGGACACGCTTGCCCTGCAAATTGGCAAGGGCGGCAACGCGGCGATCAGTCTGGTCGCTTCCGTGCTGATTGCGCGGCTGATGGGACCGACGGTGTTCGGCGAGTGGGCGCTGACCGTTTCGTTCATCGCCATCTGGAGCGCGTTCAACCTGACCGGCGTCGGACCCAGCACCGTGACCAAACTCTCCGCCGCAATTGGCGCGCGTAATGACGGCGAAATCCTCAACCTGATGAGCTTTTTCATCAAAATGTCGCTCATCTGGGCGCTGCCGTTCATTGTCTTTCTGTTCAGCGCGGGCATTCCCGTCGCGTCCTACTTCTACAGCCATCCGGTGTCTTTTGGCGGGTTGGCGGGGCTGCCGGTCACGCTGGAACAGCCCTATCCGGGCATTGGCGTTGCGGCGGCGGTGTTCGCGCTCGTGCTGATTCCCGACACGTTCTACAACCTGATAATCACCGTGCTGACCAGCCGCCGTTCGATGCGCCTGCTGGCAGTGTTCCAGAACGTCAATAATTTCACCCAGTCAGCCTGCGTCATTACGGCGCTGCTGGTCAGCCCGACGCTGGCGGGCATGGTCGCCGGGCGGATAGTCTATTCGCTGATCACGGCAGGCATGGCGCTGTGGCTCTATGCGCGTGAACGGGAACGGGGCGCTGTGCCGCTGCCGTCCATGTCTCAGGTGCTGGCGCATGTGCGCCGGGTGCCGCTGCGCCCGTACTGGCGCTTCGGGCTGTCGATTGCGCTGGATCGCAACCTCGCTACGCTGTTTCTGCAAATCCCGATGCAGATTGTCGGCATCACGGCGGGCGCGGCGGCGGCGGGCTATCTGCAACTGGCAATCAAGGCGATTCAGGTGCCCAACAATTTCACCTCGGCAGTGTTCGACAATCTGCAAAGTGCCGCCCCGCAGGCAGTGGGCAAAGGCGAATACACCCGACTGCGGCGCAACATGCGCCAGGTGCTGCTGGTGATGCTCGTCGGCGCGGTGGGCTTTTACGCCCTGTTCGCGCTGGCGGTGCTGCTCGTCGGGGACTGGCTGATTCCACTGGTGTACGGCGCGGAATGGGCGCCTACCGTGCCGCTGCTGGTGCTGCTGGCGGTTTTTGGCGCGGTGACGACGGTGGGCGGGCTGTTCGGTCCGCTGTACCGCGCGCTGGAAATGGTGCGCGTGGCAATGCTGTGCAAGGTGATCGCGCTGGCGTTGGGGCTGCTGCCGGGCGTGTGGCTGGCGCAGCAGGCGGGCGCACAGGGCGGCGCGCTGATGATCAGCCTGCTGTTCACGCTGTCGGTCAGCCTGACGGCGCTCACAACGCTGTGGGTACTCAACCGGCGGGCACAGCTCAGCAGCGGGGCGCTGGGGCTGGCACAGGGGTAAAATGAGACAGGTGTACCCGCCATCTGATCCAGCCGATTTTTCCGGGAGAATGTGTGATGTCAGCATCCTACAGCGATGCCGCGTTAGAACGCTGGCGCGGCACACTGGCAGACCTGCGCACAACGAAAGATTAGACTATGCAGCAAACATTCAAGCAGGCATTTCGTAAATCGCCGCTGCGCCCGCTGTACCTGTGGAGTGCCAACCGCTATCGCGCGCTGCGCCGCCTGTTCGTTTACCCGGCGACAGCGCATGTGGGCGTGGTGGATTATGACGATTACTGGGACGCCAAAAAACCGGAAGGGCTGGGCAGCCTTTCGGCATGGCGGCTGAAACGCGCGCAGGTGTTCACCGACCTGGTCAGCGACGGCGACCGGGTGCTGGACTTAGGCGTGGGCGATGGCGCGCTGCTGCTGTACATGCGCCAGCACAAGCGCATTGAGGCGTATGGGCTGGATGTGTCGCCCAAAGCGGTAGAGTACTGCCGCGCGCAGGGGCTGCATGTTGATCTGGCGGACATCAACCAGCCAGTCAGTACGGCGCTCAGCGCAGACTACGATTACGTGATCCTGTCGGAGATTATCGAGCATCTGCCCGACCCGGAACGCCTGCTGCATGATCTGCGCCCGTTTGTGCGCAAGGGCATTATCGTCAGCATTCCTAATACGGGTTTCTACCAGCACCGGCTGCGGCTGTTGTTTGGCAAATTCCCGCTGCAATGGGTGGTCACGCCGGGGGAACACCTGCGCTTCTGGACACGCGCGGATTTTCACTGGTGGGCGCGGCAGTTGGGCTTCCGCATTGTGCGGGAAGTGCCTTATCAGGGAATGCCAGGGCTAAAGGATGCGCTGCCGGGTTTGTTCGCCGCAGCGTTCGTCTTTGTGCTGGCGGAAAACACCTGATGGAGCAGCCATCGAATCGTAGGGGCGCGTCACCATATGCCCGGCGAGTGACATCAAAGCGGGCGAAGCAGAACCCCGTCCACTACAGGAAAGCTCGTTTGTTGGACGCACAACCCTCAGGCACTCTGCTGTTCCGGGCGACGCGGCAGCACCTGGGCGCGTTCGGCGCGGGTTTCGCTGCCCAGCAGGCGCGCATCGTCCAGCGTGCGCACGCAGACCGGTGTACCGCAGGGATGCCTGTAGAGATGCATGTAGGTTTGCAGCAGAATGCGGTCCATCAGCCGCGCACTAACCAGCACCTGGCAGGACACATGCGCAGGCAGCGCCGCATACAAACGCTTCAGATACGGAAAGGCACTGCCCGCAGGCGTGCGATAGTCTGTGGTGTAGACGGTCACGAACTGCACCGAATGGCGCACGCTGTTGAGCTGCGCGCTTACATCCGCCAGTGCCCGTTCCAGCGTATTCCAGGTCACGGTGCCACTCACGCGCATGACCAGTCGTGATTTTGCCGCATCATCCCAAAACACCTGTACCGTTGCCATTTTATAAACCCTTTCGCTGCACGCTCTCTCCCGGTTGTGTCGTATCGAGCAGGTAAAGCAACCTGCTTTATGTATTATCTCTTCAACTAATAGCATAGCTGAATTTCGTAAAGTTGTATGCAAAAAAGCGGTAAAGATGTTCTAAAAACCTGTAAAGATTACGGCGAAGGGACACAAACAGGCTGAGAAAACGTTGTGCGCTTTGAGAATTTTCCGAAGTTTGTGCATATCATATAATGGTTGAAAACACTGTTAATGGCGCTAAGGACATTTCGCAGATGAACATTCTGGTGATCGGCGGCACACGCAACATGGGTCACTTCCTGACGCTCAGCCTGCTGGCGGCGGGGCACACGGTCACGGTGTTGAACCGGGGCAAAACACGCGATGAACTGCCAGAGGAAGTTGAACGACTGCGTGCAGACCGCACGGAACCGGATCAGATGCGCGCAGCACTGCGCGGGCGTTCGTTTGATGCTGTTGTGGATATGGTGCTGTACCAGAAAAGCGAAACGGAAACGATCATTGATCTGCTTGCGGGGCATGTTGGGCATTACGTCATGATCAGCAGCGGGCAGGTGTATCTGGTGCGCGACGGTATCACGCGCCCGTTCCGCGAAAGTGATTATGACGGCAAGCTGCTGCCCATGCCCGCACCGAATACCTACGATTACGAGGAATGGCAGTACGGCATGCAGAAGCGCACCTGCGAAGGCGTGCTGCACGCTGCCTGGCGTGACCGGGGGTTTCCCTATACCGTGCTGCGGATGCCGATGGTCAACAGCGAGCGCGACCCGTTCCAGCGGCTTTACGGCTATGTGCTGCGCATCAAAGACGGCGGTCCCATTCTGGTGCCCTATACGCCAGATTACCCGCTGCGGCATGTCTACAGCAAGGACGTTGTCGCGGCGATCATCAAAGTGATTACCGAAGGGCGGGGCAAGGGCAGCGCTTACAATATCGCGCAGGATGAAACCGTCTCGCTGGATGAATTCCTCGACCTGCTGGGCAGGCTGATGGGCAAAACCCCGCAGATTGTACGCATGGAACGCGAACGGCTCGACGCCGACGGCTTTTTGCCCTACTGTTCGCCGTTCAGCGATGTCTGGATGAGCGAACTGGACAACACCCGCAGCAAAACCGAACTGGGCGTCACTTACACCCCGCTGGCGGTGTACCTGGAAAAGATTCTCGACGCCTTCAAAGCGCTGCCCCCACCACAGCCGCTGGGTTTTCGCCGCCGCCGCACCGAAAAACAGCTTGTACAGGTAAGATAGCGCCCGGCAGTGAACACTGAACCCCTGACCTTTCCTGACGACGCATTCCCGGTGGTAATCATTGGCGGCGGGCTGGCGGGACTGCTCGCGGCGGCGCATCTGGCAGAACGAGGCGTGCCGCCGCTGGTACTGGAAGCAGACCAGTTGTGGCCCGGCGGCAGGATGTCCGGCGGCGAACCGGACAGCTTCACGCATCACGGGCGCACATGGTCGTTTCGTCCCGATCACGGTGTCCACGCGCTGTGGGGCGGTTATGTCAACCTGCGCGCGGCGCTGGAACGTTTCACGGACATTGAACTGCGCGAGAGCGCGGGCGAAGAGTGGATTAATCGCTGGCGGCGCGAGGTGCGCTTTGTCGAAGCGGGCAGCAGCGTGCGCGGCGCGTGGTTCCCGGCGCCGCTGCATTATATTCAACTGCTGCTGCGCCCGCGTTTCTGGCGTACCATCGCCCCCTGGGATTTCCTTTCTCTGCCGGGGCTGGCGGTGAGCTTTTTGTGGACGCTGGGCTTCGACCCGCTGCGCGAACAGCGCACGCTGGAGAGGCTGACCATGCGCGACTATTTCCGCGGCTGGACGCCCAACCTGCGCGCGACATTTACCGGGCTGGGTGTCAACCTGATCGCCGCGCCGGAAGAAGACGTTCCGCTGGCAGCGTTTATTGCTGCGCTGCGCTTCTACACACTGCTGCGGCGCGATGGCTGGCGCATGCAGTTTTTGCCCGGCAACTCGCATGATCATGTGGTGCAGCCGCTGATTGATGCGATCCGCGCACGTGAGGGTGATGTCTGGCGCGGTATGACCGCCCTGCGACTGGAGCAGACCTGCCTGGATCCTGCGCGGGGGGCAGCGGGGATGGGTTGGCGCGTTGTGGTGGAGGATGCTGCCCGGCGGGGACTGCGTTCGCTGCCCGCGCAGCATGTCATTCTGGCGGTGGAGTCGCCTGCCGCCGAACGCCTGCTGTGCGCCAACGAGTCAAGCACTGCCGAAGCCGCCGCCGCGATGCATTTTCCGCCCGGCGTGGGCAACGCCAGCATTCGCCTGTGGTTCGACGTGCAGCCGCGTCCCGGCGCGGCAAGCGGGATGTTCACTGGCGACTTTTTGCCGGACAACTTCTTCTGGCTGCACCGCCTGTATGACGAATTCAGCGAATGGGCGGCGGCGGGCGGCAGCGCCGTTGAAATGCACATCTACGCACGCGAGCATGTGCTCGAACAACCGGAGCGTGTGCTGCTGATTCAGGCGGTGGACGAGATGCAGCGTGCGTTCCCTGAACTGCGCGGGCACTTTGTCGCCGGTGCGGTGCGCATCAACAGCCGCAATCACCCGCTGTTCCGCATCCCCACCCCGGACATGCTGCATGTAGACACACCCTGGCAGCAGGTCTACGCCTGCGGGGACTGGGTCGGCTACCCGACGCCTTCGTTCTGGATGGAACGCAGCGCGCTCACGGCTGTCGCAGCGGCAAATCGTGTGCTGGCGGCATACGGCTTGGAACC
>DAOTWP010000210.1:0-9350 GCA_034435675.1 Anaerolineae bacterium | reverse complement strand
AGGTTAAAATAAACGGGTTGAATGGCAGATACTCGAAAATAGGCGTTGGAGCGCTCTTAACCGCTGTTCTCAACGCTATTCGCGGGTCAAGCACACACTCACAGTCTCGGCACGTAGAATGTGTACTAACACAGGCGATTTAGCCCTTCGGGGCGGGCTGATTCACCCGCCCTTCCTAAACGGGAATCGGAACGTTCACTGAGGCAAGGGACCCCTGGTGTTTTGATGCACTGACACTGTTCAGGGGGCATCCCAGCGGGCAGTGATCTGTGCAGTCGCCCACAGCGCCGCATCATCAACCACCAGCAGTTCAAAGGTGTTTTCACCGGGGCGCAGCGGCAAGGCGGCAGCGCTGCCCCGTGCCAGCAGATCATCGCTGTCCGGCAGACTCCAATAGTATTCACGGATTGTGCCGTCAGGATCAGTACTCCCCGAACCATCTACCTGCAACATCGCGGTGCCTTCAGCGCGATTTTCGAGCGCCACTACGGTGATAACCGCCTGCGGGGGCTGGTTGGCATCGTCTTGCGGAATCGTCACCGGTAAGGCGCTGGAAATCGGCGTTTCTGCACCGTCACCTGTCCCTGCAAGATAGCGTAACGCAACATCCTGTGCTGACAGGGCGCGCCCATAGATTGCTACCAGATGATATGTGCCCAACCAGTAACGTTCAGACGCGAACTGACTTGCCAGCGCCAGATGATAGCTGGCATCCCAATTGGCAAAGTCGCCTGCTGCAACATAGCTGGCAACCTCAACACCATTGACATACCAGCGCAGCGTGCCCGCAGCATCGCGCGCCAGCACCAGATGGGTTAATCCGCCAGCATCTACTGTGCCAGGGATGCTAAGCGACGGCGTTCCATAAAGCGAGGTAAGCGTTGTGCGCACATGGGCATCATAGACCAGCGCATCCGGCGCGGCGGCAAGCTGACGCACAGTAAAATCATTGGCAAAACGGTGCTGCGCAAGAGTAATCACATGCGCAGGGGCACTGCTGGCTGTCGCTGCCGGAGTGATCCACAATTCTACGGACAGGGCGCCACCACGCCGCCGGACAGCATTCACCACTTTCTCAGCAGGCTGCACCGAATAAATTGCCGTTTCCGCCCGAAGCGTCAGGAAACCCGCGCCCCACGTGACATTCTCTGGGCGGGCAATCACCAGATCAAGCGGCGCGCCAACCCCGGATACATCGCGCACAACAGTCCCTGATCCTTCGCCAAAGGAATACAGTGCCAGCAAATCCTGTGTAACAGGCGTCGTTGTGGGGAGAAACTCTATAGTAGGAGGAACAGGGGTGAATGTCGGCGGCGGGGATGCTGACGGCTGCAGCAGCGGTGTTTCTGTACTGCCTTGTGCGCCAGCGGTATCACCACCGGTAGTATCAGCACCGGCAGTATAATTTTGCAGCACGTCTTCCGGGGTCAACGCACGATCATAAATTGCAGCAAGGTAAAATGTTCCTAACCAGGGACGTTCACCAGCGATTTCGTTGCCCAGTGCCAATCCATAGCTGGCGCCCCAATTCGAAAAATCGCCTTCCACCACCCCTTCACGAAGCATCTGCCCGTCGATAAACCAGCGGGTAACGCCGTCTGCTGCGCGTGTAAACACGAGATGTGTCAGCGCCGGTGTCACAACATCGCGTGGTGTGAACGATGCCGGTTCACCATTAGCGTCCGTCGTAGTCGTGCGCAGCCGGGCAATGTAGATGTCCTCATCCTGCCCCAGCGTAAAATTGCGGTTGGTGGTGTCCTGCGAAAAGGTCAGAATCCGTGCGGGACCCCCTTGCACGGAGTCGCCAGTAATTATCCAAACCTCAAGAGTCAGGGCGTTACTGGCACGCAGGGCATCATACAGGCGAGACAATTCGCCTTCTGCGCGCAGCAGCGTGGGCTGTGTAAGCACCAGCGCCCCCGCCTGCCACGTGACAGCAGCAGCATCGACAATCGTCAAATCCAGCGGCGGCGCCACGCCGGACAGATCACGCACGAGCGTGCCCGTGCCCTCGTCAAACAGATATAGTACCTGTAAACCAGCAGTCACCCGTGCGGGAGATTCGGAGTCCTGAGCGCTGCTGCCCACAGCGAGCAGTGCCAGCAGCAGCAAACAAGCCAGTTGAACGGTTCTACTGCGTCGAACAACACTTTTCACCCCAGCTCCTCCTCATCTCACACTGCGGAGACAGCGCAGTCAATCGGGAATCACGATTTTGTCTAACCCCTCTTCTGCTGCTGGATACTGGGGATTCATTCTCTCCAGTGTTTCAACAATAATCTGCGTAATCACAAAATCGCGATACCACTTCTTGTTTGCCGGGATAATATGCCAGCGCGCATGCTCGGTGTTGCATTTGTTCAGTACCGCTTCATACGCCTGCATATAATCGTCCCATTGTTCGCGCACTGCCAAATCCCCTTTGGCGAACTTCCAGTGCTTGTCCGGGTTATCCAGCCGTTCCTGAAAACGTTCTTTTTGTTCGTCTTTGCTGATATGCAGAAAGAACTTGAGAATCTGCACACCGCCAGCCACCAGTATACGCTCAAACTCGTTGATCTGGTGATAGCGCTCGCGCCAGATTTCGGCGGAAACAAGGTTGTTCACCCGTACAACCAGCACATCTTCATAATGGCTGCGGTTAAAGATGCCGATATAACCTCTGGGCGGAACCTGACGGTGAATACGCCATAGGAAGTCATGTGCAAGCTCCTCCGGGGTGGGCGCCTTAAAGCTAGTGACGCGCACCCCCTGCGGGTTCACATGGTCAAAGACATGCTTAATCGCGCCGTCCTTGCCCCCGGCGTCCATCGCTTGCAGCACAATCAACAGCGCCTGTTTGCCTTCGGCATACAGTCGTTCCTGCAATTCAGCAAAGCGCGGCTCAAGCTCTTTTTCCTGTGCCTTTGCGCGTTCCTTGTTATAACCGCCGGTGTCCTGAGGGTCAAAATCATTGAGACTGACTTTGCTGCCGGGTTTAGGGGAATGTTTCGACATAGTTAAAATCCTGATCTGTGCCAAAGAAAGTACTATTGGGTCAGCGCGCGCAAGCCGGGCTACGCCTCGAACAGCGCTTGGTCCTGCGGGGTGACTGTGCGCGTTTCCTCATTGCGGTACGTGACCATGCCCGGTCCACCGCCTTTGATCTTCTTCACATATTTGCAGCGGGTTACATCCACAATCACACGCGCCTCGCCCCGGTTGGCGCTGTAATAAGCCGCCACTGCCGCCGCCTGTTCGATCAAATTCTCAGGAATAGGACGCCCATCAAAACGAATCACGACATGCGCGCCGGGAACATCGCGCGCGTGCAGCCACAGGCTTTCGCCCCCGCCTTTCTCAAACGTGACAATCTCGTTCTGGCGGCTGTTGCGCCCAATCCAGATAACATAGCCGTCTTTGACCACACGCAGGGGGGCGCTCTGCTGCCCGCCGATACGTTGTGGCTGCTTACCCTGCCAATACCCGCGCGTTTGCAGAATCTGCTGCACCTCGTCAATTTCCTGCCAGTTAGTGGCTAAATCAAGGTCTGTCGCCAACTGCTGCAAATACGCGACTTCAGCATGCGTCGCTTGCAGCAGCTGTGGCACATCATCAAGCGCGCGTTTTGCCTTGTTGTAACGGGTGAAATAGCGCTGCGCATTTTCCAAAGGAGACAGCGTCGGATCAAGTGCGATAACCAGTTCAGGCGCAGCAGTTTCATACTGCGCGCGCAGTTCCGTCTGTCCTGGTTGCAACGCATACTGGTACGCCAGAATTAGCTCACCACTCTGGCGCAGCGTCTCTCGTTCGGCATCGTCGGTCATCGAGCGTTCCAGCGATGCCAGCTTGCCGCGCAATTTGTCGAGGGCAGTGTCGATCATCCGGTGCGCAGTTTGCTTGCCCGCGGTGTACGCCTCGTCACCAACCGCCGCGCCGTAATATGCGCTCAACGCGCTGCTGACGTTCGCCGTATGCCGCCAACCGGGAAGACAAGTCAGCGGATAGACGCTGAATGCCTGCACACCCGCTTCATCTGCTTCGACAATCCCCGGTTGCCACTCGCGCCTGCCCAGCGGAGCTACCACTTCCTGAAGCGCGGCATAAAGCCGGGCAATATCTACCTGGGGCGCTTTCTGGTCGAGCGCAGCCCCGGAACGCTGCACAATTTCTTTCGCCAACAGCGGACTCACGCCCAGCAAGCGTGCCGAAAGCAGCTGCGCAGTCTTCTGTTTACGGTCTTCGTTTTGCTGGAAAACACCGGTCAGCCCATCCAGTGTCAAGTGGATAGGATCAAGCTTGCCGGTCTGTGGCGGTGGAAGCTGATAATGATGATTCGGCAGGCTGACGCGGTAACGGTTCTCGTCCGGCCCCACACGACGCAGGCAATCTAGGATAATCCCATCTTTCAGCAGCAGCAGGTTGCTGCGCCGTTCCATCGGTTCGATCACGATGGCAACGATACCCTCAGACCCGGCAATATCAATTTGCAGGATACGTTCCCAGACTGGCTGGCTGACATGTTCTACCGTGCCGCCTTCGACATATCGGCGAAACAGGAGTGCCAGCTGAGTCGGCTTAAGCGTGCCGCGGCGCAGTTTTTCCGCCACAAGATGCACACGGGGGCGCTGCGGATCGGCACTCATATAGAGATACTGGCGTTTATGGCTGGCGTAGATTTCCAGCCCCAGTGCCATTGGGTCTACGGAGATTGAGTCCTGAACTCGCCCGCCAACCAGTGTATCCAGGAACTCGTCGGTCAGCGCTGCGAGTGTAAAAGCATCAAGGTACATCGGTCGCTTCCGGTGACTCGGTCTGCGTCAATAGATACGCTATGATGTCACCGATTTGTTGTCCAGACAAGTCAGCAAGGTAAATGCGCGGCATGTTCGCCTGATACCCTTCAACGGTAAACGCGCCAGGGTGTGTGATCGACTCGTAGAGATACGCGACAGCGGTCAGCGGCGGGCGGCGCTGTGCAGCACGAAGCGCTACACCCGCGAAATCCGGCGCAATATTGCCATTATGGCAGGCGGTACAGCCAATGGATTGCACCAGCTCGGCGCCATTTTGCGGGTTGGCATTCACCAACAGCGGACTCACCTCATCCAGATACGTGGCTGCCGTGAGTGTACTCGCCGCCTCTACGCCTTCTCCCACGCTCGATACCGCGAAGAAGATCATAAAAAACAAAGCAATAACCAGCAGCAGGAACAGGGCAAGATAAACCGTCCACATCCCTGATGCGGAACGATTGTGTTCAGGTTGACTCGTCATGATTTTTCCGTGCTACACAGTGGGTTAGAAAATGTCTTTGATCAGGTTCACAAGGTGCGGCAGCATCTCATCGCCAATCATCGCCAGAAACAGGAATGCCAGATAAGCCGTCGAATACTTGTAAGCGCGACGCGCCATTGCCTTATCTGCCACACGCCGCAGCAATACCGCCACTCGAATCATGCCCACACCCAGCAGCAGCGCCACAATCAGGTAAAATGTGCTGAGGACACCAAACAGTACCGGCAGCAGAGACACCAACACAAGTTGTACTGTATAGAGCAGAATCTGCGTCCGTGTCGTTTCTTCGCCACGTGCCACCGGCATCATCGGCACACCCGCTTTGGCATAATCGCTGTTCACCAGCAGTGCCAACGCCCAACTATGCGGTGGCGTCCAGTAAAACACGATGGCAAACAACAGCAGCGCCTCGAAACCAATACCGCCCGTCACCGCTGACCAACCGACCAGTACCGGAAAAGCCCCTGCACCACCCCCGATGAGGATGTTGGCAACTGTGTTGCGCTTGAGCAGCATAGTATAGCCAACAACGTAATATACAGACCCAATCAGCGCCAGCAGCGCCGATAACCAGTTGACCAAAACACCCAGAACCAGGGCAGACCACGCGATCAGTGCTAATCCAAACAACAGCGCGTTCAGCGGCGTAATCCGCCCGGCAGGGATCGGACGGCGCGAAGTGCGTGCCATCTTCGCGTCCATATCACGATCCAAATACTGATTGATCGCGCTGGAACCACCAGACGCCAACATGCCCCCCAGAAGCGTGGGCAGCAGCACGCGCCAGTCCGGGAACCCCTGCGCTGCAATGACCATTGCCGTCACTGTTGTGAACAGCAGCAGCAGCATGATCCGCATCTTCATCAGTTGTAGATAATCGCGCGCAACCTCACCAAAGCTGCGGGCAGAAGCCTCCAGGGTTGTATGCATGTACTGTTTCTTCCTGCATTAAGATGCTGATGCGCCTGCGATTCGATAATCCCCTGTTGAGGTTGAAAGCGCGCTGTTGTTGATCGTTTCCAGCGCACACAATGCCACCAGCAGCGACCATGTTGCTGCTGCTGTCCCGACGTGTACCGCCCCCCAGATGGGCAGCGCCTCACTGAGCACAAACAGCGCCCCGACACCTGCCTGTGCGGCGTAGAAGACCAGCGCCAGCGCCGCCACCCAACGCATGCGCCGGTCAACACGCATGCGGAAAGTCTGCCAGACCAGTAGTACCAGCGTAATACCAAAAGCCAGCACCGCGAGACGGTGGAACATATGCACCACCGCAAGCTGCATCTGCCCCGAGGGAAGACCACCGGGGAGAATCTGGCCGTGACAAAGGGGCCAATCCGGGCATGCCAGCGTTGCCCCACTCCCGCGCACCAGCGCCCCCGTCAGCACGATGACTAACGCAAGTGCTGCGTTGATATACATCAGGGTCGTTACATGGTCACGCATATAGCGTACAGCGGGTCTATGCCCGGCATAAATTCCTGCAATCAGCAGCGCGCCTAGCAGCAGCATCGCCGTGCCAAGATGCAGGGTCACAAACGTGGGCGGCAGTTCCAGCACGACAACCATCGCCCCCAGAATACTTTGGACCGCAAATAGGACCGCTGCAAAAACTGTCCAGCCCAGCACCGCGCGGTTGTTGCTGCGAAACGCTCGAACAGCGATGCCCAGCATGCCAATGCCCAGCAAACCAATTAATACGGCAAACAGCCGATGGGACCATTCAATCCATGCTGTCAGGTTGTCCAGCGGGGGGATAATCGTTCCGTGACACAGGGGCCATTCATTACCACAACCCAGCCCTGAATCCGTCACCCGAACAATAGCGCCAAAGACAATCAGTCCGATGGTTAAGAGCGCTGTAGTCAGCGATAGATAAACAAACGAGCGTGAAGTACGCGCCGCTGCCTGTTGCATCGTAATCCCTGCAATTTCTCAACCAACAAAATGTACAATTTACTGCGCGAGTTTACTGGATTTTTGTAGATTTGCGAACACTTTTCTGTTATTGCGCCGTACTACGGTCTCTGGCTGCCTTCGCCGTCTGCGCAGCTTTGGCATTCCGCACACCCCGATCAAGGAACCAGAAGATCAGTGCAAGGGTTAACGCAATACCAATAAGGTTCACCAGCACAAACCCAATCAACAGGAAAAGCTGCTGTGCCTGCCAGGGTTCAGCAACAAGCGTCGAGGCTTCCGGGCTGGTTGTCTGTTGAAGCACCCCCGGAATGATAGTTCCTCCATCGCTGGCAGCAAACTGCGAGGTCAACCCGCCGCCAACGATCAGGATGAGCATAATCACAATAAAAACCGCTAAACGCTTCACAGAGTTTCTCCGGTTCTGACTATCCCCAAACAATGGAATTGCGCGATTGTACTATCGCGCACAAAGTCCTGCAAGATTATGCGAACAGTTTCACTTGATGGGTCATCGTTCATGTGCTGGGCGGAACACAGGGCAGGCGCACACGAAATCTTGTGCCGACACCCAGTTCGCTCTGTATCTGAATATCGCCCCCATGACGCTCAACCACTGCCTGCACAATCGCTAATCCCAGCCCGTTGCCCTCCTTCTTCCTGTCAATGGTTGTCGACCGAAAGTAACGTTTGAAGACCTGCGGCACATCTTCCGGTGGAATGCCTTCGCCCGTGTCTTCCACATCAAAATACAGGCTGCCTTCCTGCTGCCACAGGGTGATACGCACAACACCTTGCTGACGATTGTATTTTATCGCGTTACTCAACAGGTTATGCACCATCCGGCTGAGCAGGCGTGCATCGCCCAAGAGCATGCCAGCATCGGGGACGGCGGTGAACTGAAGTGCAATGAGGTTAGTCCTGGCGGTATCCTCCTGAAGTTCAACGGCTTCTTCAATCATTACTTTGAGGTCTACTTCGGTGTATTTCAGCGGGACACCGGACTCAAGGCGGGTGTAATCCAGCAGTTCACTGATCATGCTTTCCATTTTCAGCAGCCCGGCTATCGCGCGCTCAGAAAAATGCCGCTGGCGTTCATTCAGCGAACCTGCCTGCTCAATCAGTTCAACAAAACCTTTAACCGCGCTGAGGGGTGTCTTGAGATCATGGACAACAACGCCTAGAAAGTCCATTTCAGAATTTTGCTTCATCACTGCCTTCCGGGAGCCATAACAGAGCGGGCAGGGTATCGAACGCACGCGCAATACGGGTGCCGTGCCAGGTCAACAGCGCACCATCAACCAGATGAATGCGCCCGTGTTTTGCAGCGGGCACATCCAGCGCTGTGAATATCGGCAAATGTTCTGCCGTGAAATGAAAGGGTTCACTGGGCAGCAAAATTACGTCCGGTTGTGCTGCGCTGGCTTCATCCAGTGTAATACGCGGGTATCGCGTATCGCGTCCGATAACACGTGGATCATCCGGCGCATACGGCTCAGCTTGACCGAGATCAGCCTCCAGCGGATAGCGCCGCTCTCGCGTGGCAAAGATGTTGCTGCCACCGCAGACCCTGAGCAAATCGTGGGTGTAGGTGTCGGCATTAAAGGTCATCAGCGGATCGTACCAGATGGGGACGAACACACGGCAGGGTGCAGCGCTGTTAACGCGCGTTTCGGCAACACCTTCCAACCAATCCAGTGTGCGTTCGATCAAGCTGATGCGTGGCAGCATTACCTGATAATCAAACACCTGCATCATCGCCCACAACAGGTTCATTGCATCGCGCACTGTTTTAGGAAACGTGACCCATACGGGAAGCCCCGCCGCGCGCAGCGCTTCGACATCTTCCGGGCGATTCTCCTCCTGATTGGCAATCACCAATTCCGGTTGCAGCGCAATAATCCGGGCGACATCAGGATTTTTCGTGCCGCCCACTTTCGGCAGATGCGCGATCCCGTCAGCCGGATAAACACAATACTCCGTGACTGCCATCACGCGGCTGCCCAGTCCCAGTTCAAACAACGACTCGGTGACACTGGGTACAAGTGAAACCACCGTGCGGGGTGGTGGCAGCACGGGTGCATCAATTGCGTGTGGGTAGCTTCTGGGATTCATCATGCCGCCGCAGGTCTAACCTTCACGATGTACAAGCTGAT
>DAOTWP010000209.1:0-14641 GCA_034435675.1 Anaerolineae bacterium | reverse complement strand
CCGGCAAAACTGCCCGAAGCACAGGCAAAGGAACTCGATCAGGAAATCGGTCTGCTGATCGTGTCAGTGGAATCCGGCAGTCCGGCGGCGCACGGTCGCGCTGGGAATCGTCAGGCTGACGCCGCGCATAAAGCCGGAGGTGTTGATGCCGTGGACCGCGCCATCCGCGCCGATCAGCGCACCGCCGGAGAAGCCGGGGTACATGACCACATCGGTCTGGATGAAGCTTTCCGTCTTTTCGCCAAAGGGCATCGACATCCACCACGCCTCACGGCTCCACTGCCGGGCACGACGGCGCGCGCGATCCATGCCTTTTTCCATGGCGCGGCGTGCTTCTTCGGGCATGCCTTCCATGAAGTTGGGCATGCCGCCGCCGTTGATCCGTTCGCCAAACGCGCTGATCACGCCCAGCGACGCCTGCACCTGATTGCCCGGACGCCCCAGCGCCAGCACCAGATGCCCGACCTTAATGCTGTCGTCCGCTGCCCAGGTCGCCGCGGTTAGCGCGGAGTCGGCACGCAGCACGGCAATATCGCTGTTGGGGTCGCGCCCGACCAGCCGCGCGCTGACGGTGCTGCCATCATGCAGCCCGATTTCGATGTTTTCTTCTTTTTCGACGATGTGATGCGCGGTGATGATCAAGCCATCGCTGGACCAGACAACGCCGGTGGCGGGCAGGCGTTTGCGCGCTTCCACACGGACGATACTGGGGGCAACGCTTTCGACCAGCCCTGCCAGTTGATTCGAGAGTTCTTGCAGCATTCCTGTTTGCTCCTTGTGTAGATAGTGACAGCATTCGCGGCAGCACGGCGCAGGCAGTGGGGACACATCGGCGCGCCCCGTCCACCCGCCCCGGTCTGCCCTGCGAGCGCGTCAGACCGTTTCTAAATCTCCCCCTTAGCATACGCCGGAGCAGCGTGGCGCGGCATCCGCAGTCGGGAGGGGGGCAGCCCCGCCAGAAGCGGCAGGCGCAGGGACTACCCGAACGGGTAGGACGGCAGAAGGTGTTGTGCGGAGCGACTGCTCGGATTACAAACTATTGTCGGTAGGACAAACGTAAGCGTCGCCTGCTTGCGCGATATAGCAGTTGATGCTAGAGTGTATTTACGATTCGTAACCTTTTCGCGTTCAAAAGTTTGTTTTAAGCCAAGGAGCTGCCCTTATGAGCGAGAAGATTCTCGTGATTGATGACGAGGAGCCTACCGTACAACTGATCGGAATGCTGCTCGAACGCCGCGGCTATGAGGTCATCAAGGCATATCGCGCGGAGGAAGGGCTGCGCAAGGCATACCGCTTCCAGCCCGACCTGGTGCTGTTGGACATCATGATGCCCGACATGGACGGCTGGGAGGTCTGCAAGCGGCTGCGCGAAATGTCCGATGTGCCGATTGTGTTCATCTCGGCAAAGTCCGAAGTCAAGGATGTGGTGCGCGGGCTGGAGATGGGCGCGGATGATTACATCATCAAGCCGTATGACAATGATGAACTGGTCGCGCGGGTCAAAGCACATCTGCGCCGCTCGCCGCGCCCCAGCATGAGCGAGGAAATGGTCTTTGACAACGGCGATTTCCGCGTGAACTTCATGAACCGCGAGGTCTGGGTGCGCAATGAACTCAAGCACCTGACGCCCAAAGAGTTCAACCTGCTGGGTGTGCTGGTGCGCAACAGCGGGCGTGTGGTCACGCGCACCGAACTGGTCACGCAGGCGTGGGGCGAGGAATATTCCGACGCCATTGACAGCCTCAAGCTGTATATCCACTACCTGCGGCAGAAGCTGGAAATCAACCCGCAGCAGCCCGATTACATCCTCACGTCGCGCGGGGTGGGCTACCGCTTCGCCACGCGGACGTAGGGCAAAATCAGACCCTGCGATTGCGTATCTCACTCGTAGGGGCGCAGCACGCTTCGCCCCATGCAGGCTGTCCCGCCTGAACCTGCACTAAGCACCTATCCGAGAGATTCGAGTTTCTTGTAGGGGCGAGGCGTGCCTCGCCCGGCTCGCTGTAAGTACGACCGGGTTGCAAATGGCGGATGCAGGGGAGAGTCTCAGACTCTCCCCAGCGCGGAAAATAACCCCACAGAATCAATCTATTTGCACTCAGGGCGGGTGATGAAGCTCCTCCCCTACCACGCGCGTATCTCACAGAATATGTATAGTTTACTTGACACAGTGTCTATTTCATGCTACTCTGTGTAAAGTAAACTTTACATTAAGTAAAGTGAGGCAGACACAGAGGACCATACCATGTCTTTCCAGGAAAGGCGCGCCATCGCCAATATCATCAGCACGCTGCTGGCTACCGGGCTGTATGCGGCATACATGCTCCCCAGACTCCCGGAAGGCGATCCCTACGCGCCCGCAGTCTTTCACTTCTGGGGCTCGTTTTTTCTGCTCCTCATCCCGGTGACCGTTGTGACGCGGATCCTGGTGACCATCCTGTTTATGATTGTCAATACGCTGGCGACGCGCGTAGAAGAGCCGGACATCATGGACGAACGGGATAAGCTGGTCGAGCTGAAGGCAACCCGCATCGGTTTCTATATCTTTTCGCTGGGGTTTGTGGTTGCCATGATCGCGCTGGTGGCGGAGCAGCCGCCGTCGGCAATGTTCATCATCCTGATTGTCGCTGGTGTGCTGTCTGAGATGTGCGGCGAACTGCTGCAAGTCTATTTTTACCGCAGAGGGGTCTGAGATGAGCAAGAGTGCAATCCGCAACAACCTTCGGACCTTACGTTTCAACCATAACGAGATGACGCAGCAGGAACTGGCAGAAAAAGTGGGCGTCACGCGGCAGACCATCGTCGCCATCGAAAAAGGCAATTATTCGCCATCGCTGGAGCTGGCGTTTCGCATCGCAAGGGCATTCCAGAAACCGTTGGAGGAAGTGTTCTCTTTTGAAGACGATCTATCCTGATCAATATACCTACCAGACAACCCCTGAGGAGGAAAGCGTGAACATGAAAGCCGTCGTTTTCACCGAATTCGGATCGCCGGATGTGCTCCGGCTGGCAGAAATCGCCAAACCTGTGCCGGGGGATCACGAAGTGCTGGTCCGCATCCATGCCGCGTCCATCAACTTTGGCGATACACTGACGCGCAAGTTTAACAGCGTCGGACCGCGCAGCTTCTCGATGCCGGGTATTCTGTGGCTGCCAAGCCGCCTGGCGATGGGCATCCGCAAGCCGCGCAAGCATGTGCTGGGCAGCGAATTTGCCGGGCAGATCGAGGCGGTGGGCAAAGCCGTCACACGCTTCAAACCGGGGGATCGCGTGTTCGGCTATCGCGGCTTTCAGATGGGCGCCAATGCCGAATATCTGTGCATGCCCGCAGACGGGCTGATTGCCCCCAAACCGGCAAACCTGAGCGATGAAGAAGCCGCCACCATCCCCTACGGCGCACTGACCGCGCTGAGTCTGCTGCGCAGGATGAAGGTTCAGCCGGGGCAGAAGGTGCTGGTCAACGGCGCATCGGGCGGCATTGGCGCTGCTGCCGTGCAGCTTGCCAAACACTTCGGCGCGGAAGTAACTGGCGTTTGCAGCACACCGCGGCTGGCTTATGTGCGGGCGCTGGGGGCAGATCATGTCATTGACTACACCGGCGAAGATTTCACGCAGAACGGCGAGACCTACGACCTGATTGTGGACGTACCCGGCAAGCTCACCTTTGGGCAATGCAAGCGTGCGCTCCGGCACGGTGGGCGGCTGCTGTACGTCAGCTTCAAGATGCGGCAGGTCTGGCAGATGCTGTGGACTGCACGCCTGAGCCGCCGCAAGGTCGTTTGTGCGCTGTCGTCAGAAAAACTCGACGACCTGCTGTTCATCAAGGAACTGGTCGAGGCAGGGGCGCTCACCGCGATTGTTGACCGTGCCTACCCGCTGGAGCAGGCTGCTGACGCGCATCGCTATATCGAAAACGGCGGCAAAAAAGGCAGCGTCGTGCTCAAGCTGGCGTAAGCCACCCTGCCCGCCTGAAGCACACAACGCCTGCCTCGCCCGCCCACGCGCCCTTGCTCGCCCAACTGCTGCTGCACCCGGCACAGGGTTGGGCGAGCGCACAGCGGCACAGGAACTTTTCCACCCCCGCTGCGTATAACCGTATAGGACTATCGCATATTGAGGTGGATGATGTCTGAAGACAACCGTGCAACGCTGACGGGTGCTTTGTGGTTTTTCTGCGCGATCGTGCTGGCGGCGCTGTTTATCAGTGCTGCGGCGCAGGGTGAGCTAACCGCCGGGCATATGCTGCTTGCCGTCGTGATTCTGGCGCTGGCAGTTGCCGGAACCCTGGGCATCCTGCGCTGGAAAGGTGACGACGCCCAGGAGGTCAAAGCGAAGCGCCAGAGCCGTGTTGACAACCTGCTGCGCGACATGACCGATGATGAACTCGGTGAACTGCGGCAGCGCTTGTCCGCTGATGGACACAAAGAACTGCCGCTGACCTCTTTTCTGGACGATGATGGTGAATTGTCGGGCAGTGCGAAAGCATCGCGCTGAGCCGCCGCTGCCCGCCGGCAGCAACCGCCAGCAGCAACCGCCAGCAGCAGCGGGCGCGATACGCCGAACACACAGGAGCAAACCCATGAAAGCGATCGTTTGCACAAAATACGGTCCGCCTGAAGTACTTCAGCTCAAAGAGGTGCCCAAACCCACTCCCAAGAGCAATGAAGTCCTGATCAGGGTGTTTGCCACCACCGTCACCGCCAGCGACTGTATCACGCGCGGGTTCAAGCTCTCTGTTTGGCGTCCGATGGGGCTGATGATGGGCATGGCGCTGGGGTTCAGGAAACCACGAAACCCGATCCTCGGTCTGGTGCTGGCAGGCGCAATCGAAACGGCGGGCAGCGCGGTCAGGCGATTCAAGGTGGGCGATGCGGTCTATGCCTTCACCATGCTGCGCTTTGGGGCTTATGCTGAATACAACTGCCTGCCGGAAAGTGCCGTGATGGCGCTCAAACCCCACAATCTCAGCTATGCGGAAGCCGCTGCCATTCCCTACGGCGGGCTGCTCGCCCACCATTTCCTGAAAAAAGCTGATCTTCAACGCGGGCATAAGGTGTTGATCTATGGCGCGTCCGGCGCGATTGGCACTGCCGCCGTGCAGCTGGCAAAAGCGCTGGGCGCAGAAGTCACCGGCGTGTGCAGCAGCACCAATCTGGAACTGGTGCGGGCGCTGGGTGCCGATCATGTTATTGACTATACCCACGAGGACGCCGCGCAGCATTTACAGGCGTATGATCTGATACTTGATGCGGTGGGCAAGCGCAAAAGCTCGGCGTTCAAAGCCCTGTGCAGCCAGGCGCTCACGCCCAACGGTAAAGTCATTTCAGTGGATGATGGCAATCCCCGGCTGCACCGCGAAACGCTCGAACAACTGACCCCGTTTGTCGAGTCCGGGCAGTTCAAGCCAGTCATCGACCGCAGCTACCCGCTGGAGGCGATGGCTGAAGCGCACCGCTATGTGGATGCCGGGCACAAAAAGGGCAATGTCGTCATCACGGTGGCTTAAATGCGCGCTGCCAGCCACCAGCGCCAAACCACCAGCCGAAGCTAACGGCACAGCGGACGTGCCGGGCAACCTGCATTTGCACCACGTCCCTATAGGTAGGAACACCCAACGGGGTGTCACCCAACAAGGGCTGCCCGAAGATTGTGTTAATCTGCATCAATCCATTGCGCCGGAAGACTGGTTTATGGATAGGTGTTTAGTAATCCTGGAGAAAAACCATGAAAGCCGTTGTATACGAGCGCTACGGACCACCGGAAGTGCTCCGCCTCAAAGAGATCGCCAAGCCCACCCCCAGGGACAACGAGGTGCTGGTCAAAGTCCATGCGACCACTGTCACCATCGGCGACACCCGAATGCGCAGTTTCACTGTCCCGCGTGAGTTCTGGCTGTTCGCGCGGCTCTTTTTGGGCATCAGGAAACCACGCAGAACCATTCTGGGGATGGAGCTTGCCGGGGACATCGAGGCAGTCGGGCGGCGGGTCACGCGCTTCAAGCCCGGTGACGCGGTGTTTGCCTCTACTGCCGGCGTGAACTTTGGCGGATATGCTGAGTACAAATGTCTGCCTGAAGAGGGGATGCTGGCACTCAAACCCGCGACCCTGACGTATGAGGAAGCCGCTGCTGCGGTAGGGGGGGGCGTCACGGCGCTGCGCTGTCTGCGTAAAGCGAACATCCAGCGCGGGCAAGCGGTGCTGATTTATGGCGCTTCCGGCGCGGTGGGCACGAACGCGGTGCAGCTTGCCAGGCACCACTTTGGGGCGGATGTGACCGGGGTATGCAGCAGCGCCAATCTGGAACTGGTGCGGTCGCTGGGCGCGGACCGGGTGATTGACTACCGCCGCGAGGACTTCACCCAACGCGGCGCCGCCTATGATGTCATTTTTGATGCGGTGGCAAAGTTCCCCCCGGCGCAGAGCAAGCAAGCGCTGAAGGACGGCGGCGTCTACCTCAATGTCCACAAGGACTCAGGCAGAGGCGAAAAGCTGGAAGAACTGCTGTTCCTCAAGGAACTGCTTGAGGCGGGCACGATCCGACCTGTGCTTGACCGCTGCTATTCGCTGGAAGAGATTGTTGAGGCGCACCGCTATGTGGACCAGGGACACAAAAAGGGCAATGTTGCTATCACGCTAACGTGAGCGTCGCCGTCGTGCGACCGCCCGGCAGATAACTGCCGCAGCCAGGACAGGAGGCTAAGCCTCCCTGTCCCCCTGCTATGCAAAGCCTGCTGTACCGCTGGTCAGAGTGTGGTTCCTACTCGTCGCTGTCGTTGACCTGTTCGCCGGTTTTGCCAAAGCGGCGCTGGCGGTGGCTGTATTCCACAATCGCCTTGAACAGCTCGTCCTTGTCGAAATCGGGCCAGTAGACAGGCGTGGCATAAAACTCGGAATAAGCCCCCTGCCAGATCAAAAAGTTGCTGACGCGCAGTTCGCCGCTGGTGCGAATGATCAGATCAGGGTCGGGCAGGTCGCCCGTGTACATGTAGCGGCTGAGCAGTGTTTCATCAATCTGCTCCGCCGGGATACCCTCGCGCACAATGCGCTGCACTGCCTGCACAATCTCGTCACGTCCGCCATAGTTGAAGGCGACATTGAGGATCAGCCGGGAGTTTTCGCGCGTGAAGTCACAGGCGCGCTGAATCTTCTCTTGCAGGCGTGGGTCAACGCCGTCCATCTTGCCGATATGCCGCACGCGCACACCATTGCGGTGCAGGCGGCGTACTTCCTGATCGAGCACCAGGTTGAGGATGGTCATCAGCACATTGACTTCCGTTGGCGGGCGCGACCAGTTTTCGGTTGAAAAGGCGTAAATGGTCAGGATTTCGACGCCAAATTCAACACAGGCTTCCAGCACACGGCGCAGGTTGTCTTTGCCCTGCTGGTGTCCGGCTGTGCGCGGCAGCCCGCGTGCCTGTGCCCAGCGCCCGTTGCCATCCATGATAATGGCGACATGGCGCGGCACGCGCTCTGGCAGCGGATACTGCGGATCGGGTGTGATGGCAGGTTTGCTTTTGACCAGCGTAACCATAGCTCAAGTGTGCCTTTCTGAAGAGTTTCTGCCGGGTGTGTGCCGCTCTGCCGGGCGGCAACAGCAGTGCGCACCGGCGGGGCAAACGACGGCGGGTTCGGGTTGGCTGTGCCACTGCTCAGCATACCCGGCAAGCCTGCGCGCCCCGCTACAGTGGACCGGTTCAGCTTTCAAGGATTTCCTTCTCTTTGTCCTTGCCGACAGCTTCAATTTCCTGAATGTATTTGTCGGTGATCTTCTGAATATCGTCCTGCCCATCTTTGGCGGCATCCTCAGAGATCAGCTTCTCTTTTTCATATTCTTTCAGCTCGTCGTTGGCGCTGCGGCGAATATTGCGCAGTGCGACGCGCGTTTCTTCCATGCGCTGGTGCAGCAGCTTGACGAGGTCCTGACGGCGCTGTTTGGTCAGCGGCGGCATATTCAGGCGCAGTTGGTCGCCATCAATATTAGGCATAATGCCAATGCCGGACTGCTGGATAGCCTTCTCAATCGCCTTGACCGCGCCTTTGTCATAGGGGCGAATCAAAATCTGCATCGGTTCCGGCGTCGAAATGCTGGCAAGCTGGCGCAGTTCCGTCGAAGTCCCGTAATACTCCACATGCAGTTTATCCACCAGCCCCGGACTGGCGCGCCCGGTGCGAATACCATGGAGATCCTCGCGGAAGACGCTCAGTGTGGTTTTCATTTTGGATTCGGTTTCGCGCAGAATTGCTTTGACATCCTCACTCATAAGTCAGATACCCTTCCTTGTTGAAGCCGTAACTCTAAGTGTGGGGCAGCGCGTTGCGTCCTGTGCGGCACAGCCGTACCCAGCGCCCACTGCTTATTCTTACCCTATATTGTAGCGCCAAACTCGCCTACCCACATTGGCGATTTCACGCCGCTGTTCCGCAGTGCAGAACGCCGCGCTGCGGGTCAGGCGTGCGCCCAGCCCTGCCAGCCCCGCGCCTGCCAGGCGCTGTAGAGCGCGATCGAGCCGACAGTTGCCACATTCAGGCTGGCGACCTTGCCGCGCATCGGCAGTGTCAGCAGCATATCACATGTATCGCGCACCAGCCGGCGCATGCCTTCGCCTTCGCTGCCCAGCACCAGCCCCAGCGGCATGTCCAGATTGGTTTTGTCAATCGGCGGCACGTTGGGACCGATATCCAGCCCGATCATCCAGACATCCTGCGCCTTGAGGTCTTTCATCGTGTTGACCAGATTGTTGACCTGCACGACCTTAAGATGTTCCACCGCGCCGGACGACGCGCTGACCACCGCCGGGGTAACGCCCACACTGCGGCGTTCCTGCATAATCACGCCATGCACCCCGACAGCATCCGCGACGCGCAGCAGCACGCCGACATTCTGCGGGTCTTTGAGCAGGTCCAGCAGCAGCAGAAAGGGCTTTTCGCCGCGTTCTGCGCCCAGCGCCAGCACATCCTCCACCTCGGCGTAAGGATAGGGACCGACACGCAGCGCCATCTGCTGGTGTTTGCTGTCCCCGGCGATGTCGTCAATAATTCGGCGCTGCACCCGCTGCACCGGCACGCCATAATCGCGTGCCATCTGGATAATCTCGGCGGTCAGTCCGCGTTCTTCGACTTTTTCGGTCAGCAGCAGCACTTCCAGATTGCGCTGCTGGGCGCGCATCGCTTCCAGAATTGCCCAGTGTCCGTAAAGAAATTCAGGCATGGTCCGCCCCTACTGAATCCGCCAGATGGTGCCGTCAGGACGATCTTCCAGCAGGACGCCCAACCGCAACAGGTCGTCACGGATGCGGTCCGACTCGGCGTAATTCTTGTTCTTGCGCGCCTGCGTGCGCATGTCAATCAACATTTGGATTAAGCCCGCCTCACGCGCGCCGCTGGCGCTGCCGCTGACCTCGCCCTGCGGGATGATGCCAAAGACATTCCCGCCCAGTTCGTTGTAGAGGTCGTTGATCGCGTTAAGGGTGTTCGCACCGATCTCTGCGCCGCTGTTCAGCAGTGTGTTGACCTCGCGCGTCAGTTCCTGCAGCGCTGCCAGCGCTTTGGGCGCGTTGAAGTCGTCGTCCATTGCCGCCAGAAAATCGCGCCTGGTGTCTGCCAGCCGGGACAAAATACTGTTCCCGGCGTCCCCGGCGGGCGCATCCTTGAGCATCTGCCGCGTCAGGCGCACGGCATTATACAGGCGTTCCCAGCCGCCCTGCGCCGCCTGCATCGAGTCTTCGCTGTAGGTGACCGGACTGCTGTAATGCGCGCTGATGATGAAGGTGCGGATCACCTCAGGACGATAGCGGCTGAGCGCGTCCTTGATGGTGACAAAATTGCCCAGACTTTTGCTCATTTTGGTCGGAATACCGCTGCTGTCTGGCACATTCAGGCTGCCGACGAGCATCCAGTACCGCGCGAAGGGCGCTTCGTTTGCCGCCTCGCTCTGCGCGATTTCGCACTCGTTGTGCGGGAAGATGTTGTCAATGCCGCCGCCGTGAATATCGAAGGTTGGACCGAGGTACTTGCGTGCCATCGCCGAGCATTCGATATGCCAGCCGGGGAAGCCTTCGCCCCACGGGCTGTTCCAGCGCAGAATATGCTCCGGTTCCGCCTTTTTCCACAGCGCGAAGTCTTCCGGGTTGCGCTTTTCGGTGCGCAGGGCAACGCGCACACCTTCCGCCTGTTCTTCAAGGCGGCGGTTGCTCAGCTTGCCATAGTCCGGCGCGCGGCTGACATCAAAATAGACGCTGCCGTCAATCTCGTAAGCGTAGTCTTTGGCGATCAGCTCCTGAATCATCTCGATCTGTTCAGGCACATGCCCGCTGGCGCGCGGCGAAATATCGGGACGCCCCACGTCCAGCGCGTCCATATCCGCAAAGTAGCTGCGTGTATAGAACTCGACCAACTGCATCGGCTTTGCCTGGAGTTGGCGCGCCTTCTTGAGAATTTTGTCTTCGCCAAATTCGGTTTCGGTCAGGTGTCCCACGTCGGTGATGTTCTGGACGTAGAGAACTTCATAACCGCTGTAGCGCAGGTAACGCAGCACGACATCAAATGAAACATAGCTGCGGGCGTGCCCCAGGTGTGCGTGATCATACACGGTGGGTCCGCAGATGTAGACGTTAACGCGCCCCTCGTGCAGCGGCACAAACTCCTGTTTTTCACGTCCGAGCACATTGAAGATTCGCAAGCTCATACCTGCCGTTTCCCTCTCTGCTTGTGTGGTGGCTGTTGAACCCTGCCGGGAACAGCCCTCATTGTAGCGCAGAATACGGGGAATTTTAACGCTGTTCTTTCAGCGCTGGCTTCTAGCGCTGGCTTATAGCACTGGCTTCTAGCACTGGCTTCTAGCGCTGGCTTCTAGCGCTGGCTTCTAGCGCTGCTTCTAGCACTGCTTCCATTGCGTATATACAGCGCCGCCGCGAGGATGTCTCAGTAGGGGGGAAGGTGCAGCGCGAACGCAGTGTCTCTGCGCGAACGCAGTGTCTCTGCGCGAACGCGCATCACGCGGGAGGCAGCGCAAGCGAACCGCAAAGGGCTTGTTTGCGCCGGTTTTCAGAGGACGATGAGTCCTATAGTTTGCAGGCATGCTGTTGCAGCGCTGGCAGTGCCGGGCTACACTACCGCGCATGCTGTTACTTCCTGGTGTGTTCATTTTTTGCGGCATTTTCGTGCAGGCGCTTGCCGGTTTTGGCTCGGCGCTGATCGCCATGCCGCTGCTGATTGGCGTGCTCGGCGTGCAGCAGGCGGCAACGCTGTTCGCGCTGGTCGTCGGCACTGCCGAAATCCTGCTGCTGCTGCATTACCGCCATGCCCTGCGCTTTGGCGCGGTGCGGCGGTTGGCGCTGGCGTCGGCAGTGGGCATCCCGGTCGGGCTGTTGGGGCTGGCGGCAGTGCCGGAACAGCTCATGCTGCTCCTGCTGGGGCTGGTGGTGCTGGGCTATGGTATCTACGGGCTGTCCGGGCTGCAAATGCCGCCGCTGCAAAATCCGCGCTGGGGTTATGGCTTTGGCTTTGTGGCGGGCGTGTTTTCCGGTGCCTATAACACCGGCGGTCCTCCACTGGTGATGTATGGCACCGGGCGGCGCTGGCAGCCGGGCGAGTTTAAGGGCAATTTGCAGGCGGTGTTTGTGATCAACACGGCGCTGGTGCTGCTGCTGCGCGGCGGTGTAGGCTACATGACGCCGCAAATCTGGCTCTTGTATGCGCTGGCGCTGCCGTTTATGGCGCTGGCGCTGCTGCTGGGCTTCGCGCTGGAGCCGCGGGTGTCGCCGCAGCGTTTCCGGCGGTTGGTGCTGCTGCTGCTGCTGCTGCTGGGGCTGAAGCTGATTTTTGTGGATAGCTGCCTCGGCGGGCTGTTGTGCGGCTGAGGGCGCGCCGCGGGCGGACATTGTGCCGCAGCACACAATCTTCACCCGAAACCAATGACAATCTTCACTTCGATGTCCACCCTGCTGCCACTACACTGTAGGTGAATTCGATACCTTACTACGTATAACGTATTGGAGCAGATGGGTAATGGCAGTTTCGACACAAATAATGCATGCGTTTCAGTTTACCCCGGCAGACCTTGCTGCCAACCAGCAGGGCGTCCTGGGTGAAAGCCAGCTTAGGCGCAGTCGCCAGGCGCTGACCGGCGGCGGGTTGTTTGCCCTGCTGCTGGTGCTGATCGTCGGCGGGCTGCTGGTGGTGACGATGGGCGATATTCTGGCAGTGATCGCGCTGCTCGTCATCGGGTTGGCGGTGGCGCTGGGGCTGCTGCTTGTCCTGCCGCGCCTGCTGGGCAGCAGCGCCGTCATCAGCAGTGTCGAGGGCGTTGCTCATCTGGACACTGCCCGCCGTCCCGCCTATGAGGGTAAGTGGTACAGCGGTGTGCTGACCATTGACGGCAAGGAATTCCTGTTGGCAAACGATGAACAGTACAACGCCCTGAAGGCCGGGCAGGCATACCGCGTGTATTATGTCGAAGGCGAGCTGGACATCTATTCGATTGAGACGCTCGACTAAGCAGCTATCCGTAAACGCAAACAAGGGGATGATGCAGTTTTCCAAAATAATCCGGCGTTTGGGCGGACGGCTTCGCTCAGCGGGCGCAGGCGAACTTAGTGCGCACCCTACACAACCTACGGTTCGTAGGGGAGGACTAAGCGCAGCGCATGTCCGCCCTTGTTCGCCGGATTTAATCGTTAAAGCGCACAATCCCCTTGTTCAGGAAAACCGGTTTATGGATGTGTGCCGATTAACGAAATAATCCGCCAGCCCTTCTTGGCGCACACCCCGTAGGGACGTGGCGCAAACGCAGGTTGCCCGGCATGCCCGCTGTGCCGTTATCCGAATAGTGTCTGAAAGCACAGCAGCCCTTGTCTGGGCATTGTGCAGCCGTCCGCCTCAGCAGTGCATGTTCGACATCGCTTAACCGAGACTTAAACCATTCCAACACACCACCCGCTATAATGCGCGCGCGGTTGATGCGAAACTACGTTGTGTCCGCCATCAGCCGCATCACGTATTCAACATCAGTGAGGAGTGCAGGGATGAAACGATTTTCGAGGCTGGTGGTGCTGGCGCTGCTGCTGGCAACTGTGGGGCTGGTCGGCGCGGTGGGTGCGCAGGACAGCATTGTCATTGACTTTTATTACCCCTCGGCAGTGAATGCCGACCTGCAGGCGACGTTTGAACGCTACGCCGCGCAGTTCTCCGAACAGTATCCCAATGTGCAGATCAACGTCGTCTACAGCGGCAGCTACACCCAGACGCGCGACACCATCATCACCGAAATTGACGGCGGCGGCGCTGGTCCCGATGTCGCGGTGATGCTGACCACTGACCTGTACAGCTTCATTGAACGCGGCGATGTTGTGCCCGCCCAGCAGTTCATTGACGGCATGGACGATGCCGACGCCTTTGTGGCGGACTTCTATCCGGCATTCCTGGCGAACAGCGTGGACGAAACCGGTGCGATCTGGGCGATTCCGTTCCAGCGCAGCACGCCGATTCTGTTCTACAACAAGGACATCTTCCGCGAAGCTGGTCTGGACCCCGAACAGCCGCCGCGCAACCGTGACGAACTGCTGCAATTTGCCGAAATGCTGACCACTGAAGATCGCTGGGGCTTTATGCTGCCCATCGCAGGCGGCTTCCCGATCTGGCTGTACCAGAGTTTCGTGATCGCCAACGGGCAGAATCTGGTCGGCGACAGCCCGGCAGAGGTCTACTTCAACACGCCGGAAGGTGTGGACGCGCTCAACTACATCATTTCCCTGTGGAATGACTATGGCGTGACCCCGGCAGGCGGCACCGCCTGGGGCGATACCCCCACCGCCTTCACCAGCGGGCAGGCAGCGATCATCTACCACACCACCGGCTCGCTGACCGGCATTCTGGCGAATGCCAGCTTTGAAGTGGGCGTTGGTTTCCTGCCCAGCGGTCCGGCTGGCGAAGATGGCACCGGCTACGGCGCACCCACCGGCGGCGGCAACCTGTACATCTTCAACGATCCCAACCGCAGCGAGGCAGAAACCGCAGCGATCTGGAACTGGGTCATGTACCTTGCCTCCCCGGAAATCCAGTCCGACTGGTGCGCCGCTACGGGCTATGTTGCCGCCCGCCAGAGCGCGTGGGAACTCGACCCGCTGCTGACACTGACCACCGAACGCCCGCAATATCTCGTCGCACGTGACCAGCTCGCCTATGCCGGCAAGGAATTCACCAGCTACCGCGCGATTGACGTGCAGGGCATCATCAATACCACCCTGAGCGCCATCCTCAGCGGCGAAGCCACTGACATCGAAGCCACGCTGGCAACGGCACAGGCGCAGATTGACGAACTGCTCGCGCCGTACCAGCAGTAAAGGTCTATCCATAAACCTGATCTCCTGAACAAGGGGATGATGCAGGTTTCCAGAATAATACGGAGACATGCGGACGCCTGCGCCTTTAGTCCGCACCCTGCACAACCTATGGTTCGTAGGGGAGGACTAAGTGTCTATCCGTAAACCCGGACAAGGGGATTAATCCCCTTGTTCAGGAAGATCGGTTTACGGATAGTACACTGACAAGATTAAGTTGACTACTCAGATACAGCCCTCACCCCCTCAGTCCCCCTCTCCCTAACGCCGCTGCGCGGCTGAGCGAGGGGGAGGGAAAATCCCCG
>DAOTWP010000208.1:0-1582 GCA_034435675.1 Anaerolineae bacterium | reverse complement strand
GAAACGCTCACGCAGCTTTACCCGATGGTTAACGATCTGCGCGAACTTGCCCGCATTATCAGCGAGATCGTGCTGACCGACGCGCCCCTGTCGGAAACCGCAACAGGTTCATAATGTGATGACACCCCCCCTGCACTATTCATCAATCGAACTGCTGACCCAGATGCTGCGCCAGCGACAGATCAGCGCGGTGGAGCTTATTGACCACTTCATCCAGCGCGTAGAATCGCTGAACAGCTCGCTCAACGCGATCATCACGCTGGCGGCAGACGAAGCGCGCCAGCTAGCCAGGCAGGCTGATAGCGCGATCGAGTCCGGCGCTGACCTGACTGCGACACCGCTGCTGGGTATCCCGCTGACAGTCAAAGACGCGGTTGCGACCCAGGGCATCCGCACGACCGCCAACAGCCGGACGGTTGGTGACTGGGTCCCGGACGCAGAGCCGCTCGCCATCTCACGCCTGCGCAAAGCCGGCGCAATCATCATCGGAAAAGCCAACTGCAACGAGTACTTCGGCATCCCCTCTGAGGCGGATCGCTTCCCGCGCCCGCGCTCGCCGTACAACACCGACTATGTCGCTATTGGCAGCAGCAGCGGGTCCGGAGTGGCAGTGGCCGCAGGACTGTGCGCGGCCTCCATCGGCACGGATTCCGCCGGATCGGTGCGCCTGCCAGCTGCGCAGGCTGGCGTCGTGGGCATGAAGGCCACTAACGGTTACATCAGCCTGGAGGACGCTGGCAGGCGATCTTCGTTCCAGGTGGCCGGTCCGCTGGCGCGTACCGCGGCGGATACTGCCTTGCTGACCGCAACTATGGCTGGCGATGCCGTGCCTCACCTGCAGGCGCAGAACCTGCGCGGGCTGCGCATCGGCGTGCCCTGGCAGTACATTGAAACGTCGCCGGCGGAAGAAGAGATCAAGCGCGCTTTCGACAACCTGCTCGACCTGCTGAAAGCGGAGGGCGCGCAACTGCGCAACATCAGCATTCCCGGCCTGGCCGAGACGCGCATGGCGACATTCGTAGCCATGTACACCGAGCACCATGCTGCCCAGGCCGCAACCATACGTCGAAAGCTCAATGACTATGGCCTCAGTGCGCGTCTGTACGCCCTGCAGGGCGCGTTCATCAGCGCGTCAGATTATCTGCACGCGCTGGAGCTGGGCCGGCGCGTATGCGGCAACGTTGACCGCGCGCTCGCGGAAGTGGATGTGATCGCCATGCCCACATCGCCTTTTGTCACGGCTGAAGCGGCTCGTAAACCGTCTGAACACCGGCGCGGCATGAACACGGTGTTTACTGTCCCGTTCAACATGACCGGCCATCCGGCTATTACAGTGCCGTGTGGCGTCTCATCGTTGGGAATCCCTATCGGCGCGCAGTTTGCTGCAGCTCATCACGCTGAAAGTCTGCTCTATCGCCTGAGCCTGACTATCGAGCAGCAAACTGACTGGCATCGCATTCACCCGGACCTGTAGGCAGCCGCAACAATGGAAACCGCCCTTGATTACGCCGAGCGACACTTCGACCGTTTTCTATCGGAGTTAAGCGCGTACCTGCGTATCCCCAGCGTCAGCACGCTGTCG
>DAOTWP010000207.1:0-3445 GCA_034435675.1 Anaerolineae bacterium | reverse complement strand
CGCCAGCGCCCCGCTGCCGGTGCCCACATCGACGACATGCAGCGGTGCTGTGGCGGGCAAGCTGTCGGCATAGGCAAGCGCCTGTTCCAGCAGCAGTTCCGTTTCCGGGCGGGGAATCAGCACTGCCGGACTGACGCTGAACTCGCGGTCATACCAGACGCGCCTGCCGAGAATATAGGCGATTGGCTCACCGGCAGCACGCCGCGCGCTGTATGCTGCGAACTGCGCCGTCTGCGCGCTGTTGAGCATCTGCTCGCCGTGCGCCAGCAGGTAGGCGCGTTCCACCCCCAGCACCGCGCCGAGCAGCGTTTGCGCGTCGAGGCTGGCGCTGTCAGGGTCCGGGAAGCGGGCACGGGCGGCACGCAGCGCCGCGCCGATGGTCATCTGCTCCATGTTCAGCCCCCCCGGTAGGAGAAGTAGCTGAAGCCCTGAATGAACAGCAGCAGCAGCAGTGCCCCGCACAGCACATGTACCAGCAGCAGCAGCAGGCTGGCACGGTAGGCGCGGGTTTTCCCCGGCTGCTGCGCCAGCAGGCGCGTGCTCATGATGCAGAGGATGAACGCGGTGATCTGTGGTCCCCAGATGAAGTTGCCGTGCAGCCAGTTGCCGCTGATCGGTTCGGAGAACAGCAGATAGGGGACATAGGCGCAGCCGAAGCTCAGCCATGCCAGCAGCAGCCCGGTATCGCGGCGTGCCTGCGGGAAATAGGCTGCCGTCACAAACAAGGGAAAGACCAGCGATAGCAGGACTTTGAACAGCAGGGTCACTGGCGAGTCAAAGAAGCCTGCCACCCGCAGCGGTGCCAGCTCAATACCGCCGCGTGTGTTGACTTGCAGCACCGATTGCAGCACGACTATCAGCCCCAGGCTGATGCCCAGGCTGAGCAGCAGCCCCCAGCGCAGTGTGCCGCGCCGCACCAGCAGCCACCACGCGCCGAACAGCACCAGCGCGGGCAGCAGTGCAATGGTGAAATTCGGTTTGGCGAACGACGAGACGACGCCCAGCACGGTAAGGGCGGCAATCAGTATAGGCGAGATGCGCGCCGATTGCGGCGTCTGGTCTTCCTGCGGTGGCACAAACGCGCGCAGCACGCCCAGAAACAGCAGCAGCGCCATGGGCTTGAGCAAGGTCGAGGTTGGGTTGTGGTGCGCGTTGGCGACCACATAGCCCCAGTAGTAATCCTGCGACAGCAGCCCGGTGATCAGGTTGAACGGACCGACGAACATCATCGCCAGCGCCAACCGCGCCGCCTGCACCGCGGGCTGTGGTTTGTCCGTCTGGCGCAGCACGCCCACAAACAGGTGATAGCAGGTCAGCACCATGCTGGCATAGGCAAGCGCCGTGACGACCGCCGAAGCCTGCAAATAGGTAATCAGACCGCCGGGCAGCAGCATTTTGACTGCGATCAGCAGCACTTGATAGAGCATGTGTGGCGTGTCTGGTGGGACCCCGTGAGCAAGCTCGTAGGCGAACCACCAGTGCAGTTGAAAGTCTCCTGAAAGCGCGCTTAACCAGACGGCAAGCAGCGAGAAACCCAGTACCAGCAGCAGCAGGTAAATCAGCATGGGGGTGCGCTCGTCGCGGTGCAGATTGCGCATGGCAGAGTCCTTCAGGTTATTGAGTGGGGTGAACAACCTTCCACTATAACCCCGGTGTAGCGGCGTAGTCAAAGCCGAGCACGAAAGCCCCCAGCGGCAGCGCTCCACAGAGCACATGCCGCAGCACGTCACCGCATTGGCACGTGTCCAACAAAACCCGGCTGGCTGCGGAAGCGAATCTTTCGCCTTCGCGGTTTGCGGCACGCTTCTCCGAGGCATTGGGCGAAAGCTGTATGGGCTATGTGACCCGGTGGCGCTTAAACATCGCCTGCAACCTGCTGCGTACAACGACTGCCAGCATTGACGAGATCGCCTATCGCGTAGGGTATGAGAATTTGCCCGCCTTCACACGGGTCTTCAAGCGTTATGTTGGCGTCACACCGGCACGCTGGCGCAAAGCAATAGAAGACCACACGACAACTGCCAGCGGATCGTGACCCACTCTGTGACCCACTCCGTGACCCACACCGTGACCCACTCGCGCTGTTACGGTCTGTATGCCTATTTGCTGGCGCTGCTACTGCCGGTGCGCCACGAACACATGCCGTTCGAAGCTGTCCAGTACGGCGTGCGCCTGAAAACCGACCTCCGCCAGCAGTCCCAGCCACAGCGCCAGCGGGAACAAGCCCAGCACATGACGGTCATGCGTGACCTGCGTAATGCGGTCACCTTCGCGCACCATGACGACGTAATCGGTGAAGTAGCTGGTGGCGTCCGCAGCGGGCGGGTGGCTCCATTCCAGGTAACGCACGGCGCGCCCGTCGCCATCCTCGCCGCCATGATCGGTGCCCGGCTCGAATGTCTCGCGCACATGGTCGGGCACCAGCAATGCCAGCCCGCCGGGTTTGCAGTGGATGAATGCGGTTTCCAGCGCCTGCCGCAGGTCGCCCGGCGTGGTCATGTAGTCAATCGCATCGTGGATAAATACGGCGTCAAATGTGCGCTCCAGGCGTACTGTGCGCATGTCGCCAATCAGATGCTCACAGTCGGGGTTGAACTGCTGGCTGACCTGCTGCATCTGCGGCGACAAATCCACCAGCGTGACCGCCGCGAAATGGCGCTTGAGGTAGAAGGCGTTGTTGCCGCCGCCGCTGCCCAGTTCGAGCAGGGTTGCCCCCGGACGCGCCGTAATGCCGGCAAACTGCGCTAGGAAGAAGTCCGCTTCTTCTGCGTAGTCCTGCGGGGCAGACACAAGCTGCCAGTACCGCGCCAGTTCATTGTAGAGTTTGTGCATTGGGCGTTCACTCCCTGTTCGTGCGATAACCAGCACTGCGCTGCATGCTGCCTATTGTAGATTGAAACCCCGTTTCCCGCCGCTGGCAGGGTGGCTGCGCTGTTAGCGGCACTATAACACCCACTTGCGACAAATGCATGAGCAAATGCCGCCACAAACGCGCAAAATCCTGCTATGCTGGCTTGTAGCACACATGATCTACTTGGTTAGCCTACAGGAGCACCGCAGATGTTCAACCGTTTAACCCGCTTTTTGGGCACCCAGCAGAAAGCACAGCAAGCCCGCCTGCGCCGCCAGCCGTCGCACATCGCGGCAGTTGCCCAGCACAATGACGCTTACTGGCGTGCCGACCCCGCCGCCAGTGCCTACAGCACGCTCTACACCCAGTCGCCGTATGTCTATGTCGCCATCAACCGTATTGCCGAAGCCGCCGCGCTCGTGCCGCTGCGCGTTTACCGCCTGCACGGGGAAGAACGCAGCAGCGTGACGCGCCACCCGCTGGAAGTGCTGCTCGATGCGCCCAACCCGTTCACCAGCCGCTTTGAGCTGTTCGAGCAGACGGTGGCAGCGCTGGAACTGGCGGGCAATGCTTACTGGCTGCTTGTCGGGGATG
>DAOTWP010000206.1:0-12550 GCA_034435675.1 Anaerolineae bacterium | reverse complement strand
GTTCGCGGTCAAACACCGCCAACTGCCCCCAGATGACCGGATGCGTTTCAACCACTGCCAGCACACGCGCCAGCGCCGGGTCATCCAGCAGATAGAAGAACGGCTCGGTCAGCAGCCTGCGCGCCGCCAGCACCCGCGCCGCCGGGTCTGCGCGGTCCAGCGCCGCCAGCAGCAGACCAACCGCCTCGTCCGCGCGTCCCATTTCGCGCAGGGTCAACGCTGCCGCATCGGTGAACAGCGCCACGCCGGGGTACTCCTCGTGCAGCGCCAGCCACAGCGGCAGCGCGGCGAGATCATCGCCCGCCAGCAGCGCGCCAAACGCCCGCGCATACAGCACCAGCGCGTCGTCGTCTGCTTGCTGCTGCGCAAATGTCTGCCAGTCTGCCGCGCCGGAACGTGCCAGCGCGAAGCTGTCGGGACTCTGCCAGCGGGGACTCTGCTGCGCGGCGTAGAGGGTGTTCATCCCAGCAAAGACGGCATCAGCAGGGACTGCCGCCGTATCACGCACGGCGAAAACGTAAAAGCCCGCCGGCGACACCAGCAGCGTAAAGCGCTCTGGCTGTAACAATAACTGCGGTGTGCGCGTGTCATCGGCAGCGGCGACAATGTGCGTAATGCCGTACTGCGCCAGAAATGCCATGTCCGCTGCATCCAGCCAGGGGGCAGCGGGTGTGCTGCGCGTAAAAAAGCGCTCCATCGCCGGGTAGGTCACGCTGTTGAGCTGTTCGCGCCCGCCGGTAATGAACGTGCGCGGCAGGCTCTCGATAATCAGGCTGTCCGTGCCCACCGGCGCGAGAATCAGGCTGCGCCGGTCTGCGGGCAGCACTTCAGCCAGTGCGTCAAGCAGCGCGGCGTCAAACGGCTGTAAATCGCGCACTGCCTGCATGGCATTGCTGGCGGCAATCTGGTCACGGGCGCTGGCGGGAATGCCGTCCAGCGGGTCGAGCAGCAGCAGCGCGCAGCCGAGCAGCAGCACGACCATCACCGGCAGCGCCGGGCGTGCCTGACGGCGTGCTGCGCCGGTCGTGCGCAGGCGTGCCACAAGCCCCAGCAGCGCCTCCGTACCGAGCGCCAGCGCCAGCGGCACAGGCAGCGCAAAGACCCAGCGCGTCACGTAGCGCGGCTGGACAAACGCCCCCGCCAGCGCGACCAGCCCCGGCAGGAACAACAACGCCAGCGCCGCCGCCGTGCTGCCAGCCACCAGCAGAACAGCCGGATTTGACCGCAGTGATGGGGTAACCAGCAGCGCCGCCAGCAGTGCCAGCCCACACAAAACAGCGAGAATGACGACCGGGTGATAGAACACGGCGTCCGGGCGGGCGCTATAGGTGTCGCCCAGCAGCGGCACGCTGACCGCCAGCAAGTCCGGCGCGGGGAGGGTGGTAGCAGGAGGCTCCGGCGTGTCCTGCTCAGGCACCGGTTCAGTGACCTGTCCAGCAGGGGCACGCCCGGCGGTATGCAGCGCCTCAATGCCGCTTAACTGCACCAGCGGCAGCGCCAGCAGCGCGACCAGCAGCGCCAGCAGCAGCAGCGCCGGACGCAGCCGTGCGCGGGGCTGCACCAGCCACCACAGCAGGAGTGTCGCGCCGACGCTGACCTGAAAGATGGCGACTTGCAGCGGATGCAGCAGCGCCAGCGCCAGCCCGACCAGCGCGACGAACGCCAGCCGCTGTCCACCGGGTGCGCGCAGGTACAGCAGCGCGGCAAACAGCCCCAGCGGCAGCACCAGCCCCAGCGAAAAGGTGCGCACGGTGTTCATTTGCAGCAGCGCGAACTGCCCGAATGCCAGCGTCGTTGGGTGATACACCAGACTATCCAGCGTCAGCAGCCCGGCAGCAGTGACCATGCCTGCACTGAGCAGCGCGGTACCCTGGCGCTGTGTGCCTGCCCACGCCAGCGCAAAAACCGCCAGGGGCACCTGCCAGGCGAACAGCGGCGCAAGCCATGTCCAGTACAGGTCTGCCGCCGGGACGCCGCTTGCCCAGACCCACGCGGCATGGGTATACGTCCAGCCGTCGCTGGCAAAGCGCACATCTGCCGTGCCGTTGAGGTACACACCCAGCCGCCGCGACAGTACAAACGGATCATCAGGGTCGTTCGCCAGCCAGTTGACCTGACTGATGAACTCGGTCTGGTCTTCATAGCCGCGCACGCGAATCTGGCTGCGGGCAGTCGCCGTGACCAGCACCAGCAGGCAGCAGGCGGCAAGCAGCAGCGCCGCGAGTCTGCCGCTTTGGGAAGCGGGCAACAGATCAGGGGTTGCCGCCTGTGCCTGCTGCGGGTTGAGGGGTGCATCCGGGGGTGCAGAGGCGCGATATGATGCATCGCTACGGAGACCCGCCAGCGCCAGCAGCGCCATGACCGCGTGCAGCGCCAGCAGATACACCCACACCGGCAGCCCCAGCAGCCGCGCCGCCGCGCCCAAACAGGTCGTCAGCGCGATACCGCCCGCCAGCGCCAGCGCGTACTGTGCCACCGGGTGCCCCGCGCCGCTAGAGCCGTGCAGCCGCAGCGCCCGCGCCAGCAGCCCGCCGGACAGCAGCACCTGCCCCAGCACTGCCAGCAGCAGCGCCAGCACTGTGCCATGCAGCAGCGGAAAACGCAGCAGGTGCGCCAGCAGCGACAGCCCCACCAGCGCCAGCGGCACACCTGCCCCGCCCCTGGCAGCGCGCAGCCGGTGCATCTACATCCTGCCCCAGAACAATTCGGTGGTGTAATCCATGCGCACCTGTCCGTCCTGCTGGTGCTGCTCAAAAATCGCGTGCAGCCGCTCCAGCATTGCGGGGAAACGCGGGTCATCTTCCAGCGGGACATACGACGCCGACAGCGCCCGCCCTTTCAGCCCTTCAAAGTCAAAAACCTGGGCGTTGGGGAATGCGCGCTTCTCAAATTCACCGTTGTCAAAGAACTGCTTCAGCGTAAGCTGTTCGCCGTCTTCGGGGCGGGTAATGCGCTTTTCGGTCACATGCCCGTAATCGGTGCTGAAGTCGCGCACCAGCGCCTCGAATGCCGCCGTAAACGGGGAGCTTGTCAGTTCGCGCACATTCCAGAACAGGCAGACCAGTCCCTGCACCTTGAGGATGCGCGAGAACTCGGCGCGGGTGGCGTCCGGCTGGAACCAGTGGAATGCCTGCCCGGCGATGACCAGATCAACACACATATCCGGCAGTGTCGTCTCCTCCGCCTGCCCACTGACGCTGCGGAAGCGCGGGTAACTGCGCAGCACGTCCTCCGCCACCGCGCGCATCTCATCGTTGGGTTCCACGCCATAAACCGTGCAGCCGTATTGCAGGAACAGTTCTGACGAAATGCCCGTGCCGCTGCCAATGTCGGCAATAACCCACTGCGCAGTCAGCCCAATCTCTGCCGCCAGCATGTCCAGCAGCGCGCGCGGGTAGCGCGGGCGGTAGCGGTGATAGTACGGCACGCGGCTGGAAAAGCGGCGGGTTGAGGGGGTCAATTGGGGCGATTCGGATGACTCAGTAGTCATGGAACATCTCCGCAAAATCAGAACTCAGATGCACGGCAGCGCATACAACGCGGCATGCACAGCAGTGCGGGCAACGCGGCGCGTGGCGAAAATGCCAACTGTGATCACGTTATTGCCACGGGATGATAACACGAGATGCCCGCAGATTAAACCAGAAGCGCTCGACGCCGGGCGTGTGTGCGCAATCCAGGCACTGCTGCGTGGCGGAGCATCGCATGCGTCACCCTCGTCTTTGGCAGGCGCTCACAGCGCGACGACAACCTTGCCCTGATTCTTGCCCGTATACAGATATTCGATGGCGTCCAGCGCGCCCGCCACCCCGCGAAACACCGCCGGGTCTACCTGCGGGTCGAGCTTGCCCGCGTGCAGCAGCTCCAGCAGTTTTTGCAGGTGCGCCACCCCGTGCGAACGGAAATAGTGCATCAGCCAGAAGCCGCGCACCGATGCCGACTTGCCAATCAACTGGTAGCCGATGCGCAGCCCGGTCACTGCCTGCGGTCCCGTCTGGTATTCGCTGATCGCGCCGATCACCAGCAGCCGCCCGCGCACGGCCAGCCGCGACAGGGCGATATCGAACATTTCCCCGCCGACGCCCTCAAAAACGACATCCACACCTTTGGGGAACTCGGTTTTCAGCACGGTTTTCAGGTCTTCACGCTTGTAATTCACCGGGCGGTCACAGCCAATGCTGCGCAGCAGGTCGGCTTTGTCGTCGCTGCTGCATGTGCCGATCACGCGGCAGCCCGCCAGCTTTGCCAACTGCACGGCGAATGTGCCCGTGCCGCCCGCCGCCGCTGTGACCAGCACTGTCTCGCCCGCCTGCATCTCACCCACAACATCCAGCGCAATCGAGGCGGTCAGCCCACCCACGCCCAGGCTGACAATCTCTGGCGTTGCCTCTGGCACGGGGATGACCAGATGCGCGGCAAGCGTCTGATATTCGCAGAAGCCGCCGCCCAGCGCCATGACGGTATCGCCGGGTTTGTAGCCGGTGACAGCGCTGCCCACCGCGACCACTTCCCCGACAGACTCGCCGCCCAGGTCGAACGGGCGCGGCGTGCGGCTGATATATTCGCCAATCGCCATCAGGTAGTCGGCAGCGTTGACCCCGGCGTAACGGGTGCGGATGACAATTTCGCCCGCGTCCGGCGGCTTGACGGGTGCTTCCAGAATGTCAACGGCTTCACGCAGGATGCGGCTTTCGCGGGTGGCGGTCAGTTTGTGGGCGATGCTGGGAAAAGTCATAAACAATCCTTTTTCAAACCGTTAAAAGGGAACAGGATAAAGGCGAAAGGGAACAGAATTCGTCTCTCGCATGCAGGTCGGGCAGAACCTTACCCCGAAGGTCAACGCATGCTTGTCAAACCAGATCAGGCGTGTCATGTTCAGGAGCAGAGCACATTTTACACCCCTTTGCCCTTGCTCCTTCCCCCTAATACGCTCGTTCCATTTTGAGGATCGCCGCCTGCCGCACGTAGCCGAGCTGTTCGTTCACCCGCAGCATCGGCGCGTTACCGGAGTCGTTCATCACCACCATCGTCTCATAGCCGTGCTGCCGCGCATAGTGAATGCCGCGCAGCTTGAGCGCCAGCGCAATGCCGCGCCCGCGATAGTCAGCATGAACACCCGTCATGTCGATATACAGTCCGCGCCCGCTGTCCGTGCGCGTGACCGTACTCAGCCCCACGTAGCGCGCGCCGTCCAGCGCCACAAACGTGCCCTCCGCGACGAACGCCGGGTCTTGTAGCACTGCCTGCTGGAACTGCTCAAACGGCATCGGCGTCACGGGTTCGCCAATCGGCACATCGCGGTCAAGCGCCGCGTTGAGCGCGTGGAACTGCACGTCACGCTGCGGGTCATCTGCCAGTTCGGCAAACGACACAATTCGCACACTGGCTAAATCAGGCATGGCGGGCAGCAGGGTGTCCAGATCGCTGCGGGTCAGGTCCAGGCGAGCTTCAAAACGGCGGCTGACCTCCTGAAAGCTGTGATGCTGCGCGAAGGCGATGCCCTCCGGGCGGGTTTCGCGCACATAACTTTTCAGCGCCACCGGTTGATATGCCGCCAGCGCATCATAAAGCTGCCGGAACAGCGCCGTACCGATGCCGGCGCGGCGGTGGTCGGGATGCACGAAAATGCTGATCCAGTGTCGCAGCGGGTCGTACAGATCGGCGTACTGAATGTGCCAGCCCACGCCCAGCAGAGCGCCGCCGCTGTCCTGTACCACCCAGCGCCCGAACCTGACATGCGCAGGCAGGGTGGCATCTGCGCGGCGCAGGTCGTCCGCGCTGAGCGGCTGTTCCGGGCGTACCAGCGTGAGCAGCGCGGCAGCGGACTCGTAATCGCCAGCAGTCGCAGGACGCAGCGTATAGGTCGGCATCAGCATTCAGCTTTCTACCGGCTGGGGTGGTGCCGCCAACACAACCGGCTGCCCCAGCATCTTCTGTTTGCGCATGTCCACACGCGGCACCCCCGGCGGCAGTTCGCGGAACAGCTCGTCCTGATGCTGGTGATACTCGACCTCAATCGTGTGCCGTGCCGCATGCTGGAAGCGCCGCCGGATGCGCGCCACATCCGCCTGCACGCGCGCGTGGATGTCCGCGGGCAGTTCGTAACGCCCGGCGATGTAATTTGCCACAAGCTGCGCCTGCGTGTCGGACAGGGGCCAGATGCAGCCCTGCGGCTGCACCAGCCCGATGAACGTCAGCGAGGGGTGATCGGGATGGAACACGCGCAGGTACAGTGGCACCGTGCCTTCGCTGAAATCGAGAAACACGCGGTCAAAAAACGGGTGGCTGATGCGGTAGCCGGTGGCGGCGACAATCACATCATACGGCTCGGCGCGCCCGTCCACAAAATGCACGGTGCTGCCATCAAAGCGGGCGATCTCCGGGCGGTAATGCACGCGCCCATGTTTGATGAAGTAGAGCAGTTCGCTGTTCGCCACCGGGTGCGAGGACAAGATGCTGTGATCCGGGGCGGGCAGCCCGTAGCGGCGGTTGCCCCCGGTGGATAGCCACCACGTCAGCCAGATGGCGCGGCGGTACAGCGCTCTGGGCATCCACGTGAATTTGGCGTTAATCACGTCCGGCGGCAGCCCCAGAATCACCTTGGGCACAATGTAATAGCCGCGCCGCCAGCTAATCGCCGTAAATGCCGACACCCGCCCGGTTTCCACCGCAATATCGCAGGCGGAATTGCCACCGCCGATGACCAGCACGCGCTGATTGCGGAACGGCAGGTTGTTCTTGAACGTGTGTGAATGCAGCAGTTCGCCGCTGAATGTGCCGGGGTACTGCGGCATACGCGGATCCCAGTGATGCCCGCTGGCAACCATCAGGTGATCGAACTCCTGCACTGTGCCGTCCGCCAGCGTCACCCGCCAGCGTTCGTCGGGCAGCAATGCGGCATGGCGCACTTCAGTATTGAAGCGAATGAACGGCTCCACCCCAAAATGCCGGGCGTAGTCCTGAAAATAGCGCAGGAGCTGCTGGTGCGAAGGGTAATCAGGGTAGTCGTCCGGCATGGGGAAGTCGTGATACTGCGAGTAGCGCCGGGAACTGATGATGTGCGTCGTTTCGTACACGCTGGAATGCCCCTCGTCCGGCGTGTAGACCCAGTTGCCGCCCACCTGTCCCCCGCGCTCGTAACAGACGATGTCCCGCAGCCCGGCTTGCAGCAGATGCTTGATCGCCGTAATGCCGGACGGTCCCGCGCCGATGACACAGACCCGTGCCTTTACTCCTCGTTTCATACGATTGCCCCTAAGACCTCGTTTAATACTGGATGATTGTTCACGCAGGGGAGCATCTTAAGATGCTCCCCTACACAGGCGATAACAGCGGGGTCTTCAAATGGCTGCTGAAGTTCGTGCTACCCGGCTTATGCCAGCCGCACGATCACCTTGCCGCGTGCGTAGCCCTGAATGAGATAATCCACTGCGCGCGGGACTGCCTCCAGCCCGGCAAATTCGGTAGGGTCAATCACTGAGCGAATCTTGCCGTCATTGAGCAGCGCCATCAGGTGGCGCACATGCGGCAGGACAAACTGCGCGTAATCCACCAACCGGAAGCCGTGCACTGATGCCGACTTCCACAACAGTTTGCTGTAGATGCGCGTCGTCGGAATCACCTGAGTCTGCCCGCCGTATTCGGTGATGTAGCCATGTACGATCAGCCGACCGCGCACCGCCAGATGCTCAACGGCAGTATCGAAGATTTCGCCGCCCAGCGTTTCGTAAACGATGTCCACCCCGTCGGGATATTCTGCCGCCAGCACTGAGTCGAGCGCTTCATCGAGCAGGTTGACCACGCGCGTGCAGCCCAGTTCACGCAGCAGCGCTGCCTGTGCTTCGTTCTGGCAGGTGGCGATGACCGTGTTATCCGCCATGTGCGCCAACTGCACCGCGTAATGTCCGCTGCCGGACGCGCCTGCTGTCACCAGTACAGTTTTGCTGCTGCGCAGACGCGCGATAACTTCCAGGGCAATCGACGCTGCCGTACCGCTGACCAGCAGCCCCAGAATCTCCGGCGTTGCCTCTGGCACGGGCACGACGAAGTTTTCCTCGACGATGGCGTATTCGCGGAAACCCGCGCCGGGCATTGCCGTCACAACATGGTCGCCGACTTTGATGTCCTGCACGTCGCTGCCCACCACGACGACCTCGCCCGCCGCCTCTGTGCCCAGATCAAGCGGGAACGGGGATGTATAATGGACGCGCCCGCTGGTCAGGTTGGTGTCAGTGGTGTTGATCCCCGCATAAAGATTGCGCACGATGACTTCGTTGGGTGCGGGGTCGCGCAGGTCTTGCTCCACGACTTCAACGGCTTCTTTGAAATTGTGGCTGAAGCGCGTGGCAATCAGTTTCTTGTAACGCACGGTCATGAGCTGCTTTCCCTCTGCTTGTCAGACAAAACGGTTTTCAGATACTGTTTGACCTGTTGTTCAAGACGCTCATAGTCAACATGCGTGCGGTTGGTCAGGGCAATCACCGGGGCGACTTTTTCCCCGGCAAAGAAGCCAGTGACGCGGTACTGCGGCGGCAGCGCGGGAATCACCAGCATGATCCCCTGGGCGGGGCGGTATTTCCTGCGCCCCACCGCCGCGCGGCGCACGACTTCTGTATCAGTGGGCGGCAGCAGGGGGTACGGTTTCACAGCGCGCACCTGCTCCCAGCGCACAAAGCGTTCACGCCAGATGTGCGGGTGCAGCGTAATGCCTGCGCTGCTCAACGTGACCGGCGGTGCCGCGCTGATCAACATCAGCACTGGCAGCATCAGCAGGGCGGTCAGCACGGCGGTAATCAGGAACACGCCGGGCACACCGCTGAAGACCAGCACAAGCTGCCCGATGACCGCCAGCAGCATGACCAACAGCAGCAGTGCCGCGCCGAAGTGGGTCAGCCGCTGCTGTGCAGGTTTGGGATGTCGGTAGGTGGTCGGTGTTGTTGTGGTCATGCGCGCGATTATAACGAATTTGCGCGCAACTCACATGAGAACTTCGCCGGAGAGCAGGATGCCATAGCTAAACGCGGGCAGATAATACAACCGGTAGCTGCCGCCGTTCCAGAAGCCCAGCGCCTGCTCCAGCGTCAGGTAAAACCGTCTGCCGCCCACACGCAGCAGGACGCTGCTGCCATAGCGCGTGTCGTAGATGCGCAGCATAACTGTGCCTTCGACCTGTTCAACACGCCGTTCGCCCAGCGGGCGGTTATGGCGCAGGGTGCGCCCCACGCCCCGGAGAATGAGCAGGAAGATGCTGCCCAGCGGCACTGCCAGCAGCAGCGCGCTGCCCGGTCCCTGTGACAGCGAAGCGCGTGTCTGTTCCGCGATAGGCGGCACAAAGAAGATATAGCCCAGCATGCCGAGAAACCCCACCAGCAGCAGCACACTAACGACCATGCCGCAGCCGCGCGCCCATGCCATGCTGCGCCCCAGCTTTGCCAACTGGCGCTCGCTGAGCAAGCCCATCCGGTTTGCCTGCAAGTCATCGCTGGTGAAATCGAGTGCCATACGCAGGGCAGTCTGGAGCTGCACCGGCGTCAGCGTCAGCGGTGTGGATCGTGCCGCACGTGCGCTGCGCAGCAGGTAGACACTGTAACCCACACTCGCCACACCCAGCAGCGCGCAGATTGCCGCCAGCAGCAGCAGCGTCTCCGGGCTGAAACCGTCCTGAGGCAGTGGCTGAGAATTCCCGAACGCCGCCCACGCCAGCAGCCCAAGCGTGCAGGCAACAAAGAACAGCCCCAGCAGCAGCCAGGGCAGCGGCGCACCGCGTTGCGAGAGATTCATTGTGCCTGTCCCCTTATGCGTGTGGATCTGCCGTGTTAGCCAGTTAAGTACAACCACAGAACTCTCGCGGGATTGTCTTGCGTAGGGGCAGGTCTGAGACCCGCCTCTGCATCCAAGATTTTCAATTTGCTTGTACTTAGAGTGCTGTGACCAGCAGCATTATAGCCGTTGGCGCAGCCCATTGCGCAGCCCATTGCGCAGCCCATTGCGCAGCCGGACAGGTAGCAAGCATCTCCACGCTGCACATGGGCAAAAGCGCGCAGCCCATTGCGCAGCCGGGCAGGTAGCAAGCATCTCCACGCTGCACATGGGCAAAAGCGCGCAGACCCGTTATCATTAGCGCGTTTGAATGGCACGAGAACCGCTGATGACTCTTGAAAAAATCACTACCAACGCACCCCTGCGCGAGTCCACGCGCATTCAGGGGGTTTATTACGCGACCATCAAGGCATTTGCCGATGAACGCGGGCAGTTCATGGAAACCTTCCGCCGCGAATGGTTCCCCTGGGTCAACTGGGACAAAGCGCAGAGCAACCGCTCCGACAGCAAAGCCGGGGTGCTGCGCGGGCTGCATTACCACTTCCGGCAGATCGACTACTGGTATGTGCCGCGCGGGGTCATTCGCGCCGCAATGGTCGATTTACGCCGCCACTCGCCAACCTTTATGGCAGCCGAGGTCATGGAATTGGGGGACACCAGCAATCTGGGGATGTTTGTGCCCGAAGGCGTGGCGCATGGCTATCTGGCGCTGACCGACTGCACGCTGATGTATCAGGTCAACAATTATTATGATGGCGGGCGCGATGAATTCGGGGTCGCGTGGAATGACCCTGATTTGAATATCGCCTGGGGCGCGGACAAGCCGCTGATTTCCGCGCGCGATGCCGCTAACCCGCGCCTGCGCGACATTCCAGCGGAGCAGATGCCCAAATAGGGCGGCAAATGAAGGTTGCCAGAATGCAGGGAAGGGTCTGAATATCAGTCGCCTTCCTTCAAGTATCTGCAAGTATCTGCCCGTCAACCTGTTTGCTTGAACCAGTGGATGATGCACTTTAACGATTAAATACGGAGCATAAGCGCGGACATGCGCAGTGCTTAGTCCTCCCCGACCTGAGTGTCTCACTCGTAGTACGGGCGAAGCATGTTTTGCCCGTATATTCATGCTGCCCCGGCTGAACCTGCCCTAATCATCGTCGCCACCGCCATCGTCATCCTGCACGCCACCCAGATACCCCGCCAGCCATTTCATGACATCCACCGCGCTTTGCGGCTGGTGTTCGCCGCTCATCAACTGGCGGTTGAGGTCATTGCCCCGGCGCACAATGCCGCCTTTACTGCGGCTGTCGCCCATGCTGGCAATCAACTGCGCCACATCGCGGAAGTTGTTCGCCAGAATATTGCGTTCGTGCGCTTCCAGCCCTTCCTGCTGGGCATCCAGTTCTTCGCGCACCGTCGCCTGATCAAAGCTGGTCGGTTGGCGCGGGGATGGCTCAAACGAGTCGGCGAATGCTTGCAGTGTATCGTAGGTGATGGCGAGCTGCTGCGCGAAGGTCTTGATGTCGCGCTGCCCCAGCAGGCGGCGCAGGGCGATGACGGTCTGTACCACCGTATGCGCTTCTTCCAGGCGCGGGCTGGGGGTTTTGCTGTCCAGCCATTTTTCGATGCGCAGCAGGCGCGCGGTGGGCTGCTGGCGGGTGAAGGTGCGCCACCAGCCGATCACCTGGGCGCGCAGGGCGGCGCTCCACTGCAAGTGGTCAATCAGTCCGGCAAGCTGCTGCAAGAGCACGGTATCGTCCTCCTGCTTTTCCAGATCAGCGAACAGCCGCCGCGCTCCAACGCGCCCAATCGCATCGCTTTTGACTTCCGCCGCGACATCCATCAGATGCCACAGCGTCTCGCGGCTGGCGGTCAGCGCGGGGTTCTTTTGCAGCAGGCGGGCAAGCTGTTCGACCAGCGGCAGCGCCGTGCGCCGCCAGTCCCACGCCCCCAGCAGCCGTACATACGTATCGACTGCCTGCTGGCTGTTGAACAGTCCCGCTGCGCTGACCAGCCCGACCAGATCGAGAATGTCCGTCGCGCTGCGCTGGCTGTGTTGCAGCGCCGTGACCAGCACCGGGTAGATAGGCTGGCTTTCTGCGGCGTGGGTGACCAACTGCATCAGGCGGGCATCGTCGCGGGCTTGCAGCAGGCGTGTCATCAGAAATTCGAGCGCATCCGGTTTCAGCCAGCCCGCGCTGGTTTCCAGCAAACGTTTGACCAGCGCGGATGGCTGGTACGCCTCCGGCATGGCAGGCTGTGTTTCCTCAGCAGCCAGCAGCCACAGGCGTTCCAGCAGCGGCGGTGTCAGCGTGGCGGCAGCGCGCCGTTCGACTGCCTGCGCAAGCATCAGCAAAAACAGTTCGCGCGGCAGCGACAGCCTGGCAGCGGGGGCGATGTCTTCTCCCGCGCTGCGCAGCGCCTGCCCCGGCCCCTCCGGCAGCGCATCAAGCAGGGCGTCGTCTGCCAGCAGCCGATCCAGCAGGGTTGGCGCGCGGCGCACTGCCAGCGTCAGCAGGGTTTGCCCCAGTTCGCCATCCTGCGCGGCACGCGGCTGGCTGGCGAGAATGGCGTTGTGCAGCACATCGCTGAGGGCAAACTGTGCCGGTTCGCGCGCGATCAGCCGCAGCCAGTTGAGCAGCGTTTCGGTGTCGCCGTCAGCAACCGCCACTTGCAGCGCCGCCAACGCCGCCAGCCGCAGCCGTTCGCGCCAGCGTTCATCCGGTTCGCCATC
>DAOTWP010000205.1:0-3617 GCA_034435675.1 Anaerolineae bacterium | reverse complement strand
TCTGCCGTGATAGAAGCCACAGCGGAGCGCTGCAACCCGAGGATATTCTGGGCGCGCGCGCTTGTCCCGCCCTTAGCCATCGGTTGTGCCCTGCGCCCTGCCACGAGCGCGTCCTCTAGAGGTTCTTCCAGATATGCCAGCGCTTCACCCGCAAATTCCACCGGACCGGGGGCAATGCGCGCTTCGTCCTGCACGGTGGGGCGCTGCGGAATGCGCGAGGCGTACAGATCGTAGATGAACGAGATGGGCTGCCCGGCGACCAGCGTCACACGCACGTCGTTGAGGTCTTCCTCAAGGCGGTTGTCGAACAAACCCCAGCCTTGCAGCAGCGCTTTGCCCGACAGCGCTTTGCCCGACAGCGCTTTGCCTGCCGCCGCATCCGGCTCGGATTCCGCCACCAGCCGGTAGCTGACCCGCCAGGTAGGCGAAGGCGCAACGTAATACACGCGCAGATCGTGCTCGCCCGCGCTGAGCCGCACGGTGACGACGCGGCGGTTATCCTCGGTCATGCTGGTATCGAGGAAATACGCCAGATCGCGGGCGGACTGCGTATCATGAATCTGAAGCGCACGCAGCGTCATCAAGCGGAAAACGCGCACTTCGCCGCTGTCTGCCAGCAGGGCTACCTGTGCCTCGTCCGCAGGCGTTATCCCCAGGTTGCGCTCTGTCCGGGTGACATGATCCATCCCGATCAGCCGCCCGCTGACGAATTCGTGTGTGCCGGGGGTGCTTTCGACCGTCAGCGTGCAGCGCCGCCCGCGCAGGTCGCGCAGCAGGTCGGCAAAGCCTGCCCGCTCGGAAAGGTTGATTGACGTATTCGCCAGCCGGTCGGCGCGATCCATTGGGGTCTGGTAATGCACGCCAAGCACCTGCCCGCCCGATTCGTCGAATACTGCAAGGCTCTTGAGCACATCATTGATCTCGTCCGCTTTGAAGGTCAACGCGACTGCCTCGCCGCTGACCACCCCACCGCGCACGAAAAAGCCCACGCCGTGTTTGTAGAGCACAATCTCGCGTACTGGTAAGCTCGCCATCGCTGCTGGATTCCTCCTGCCTGCTGCGCCGGACATCGTATTATCCCAGTCTACCCGACATTGTGCCCGCCCGTAAGCGCCGCCCGCCCGTAAGCACGACGTAAGTAATCTGTTGCTATCCTGTAAGAAATCGGGCGTCACGGGAAATTACCAAACATTTGTGCGATTGCGCCGGGCGCAAGAAATGTCTATCCTAAGAGTTAGGAACGTAAATTTTGTTACGCGGTCTTAACCGGAAACCACACAGAGGTGTGGATGTGATGAAGACGCAGGGCAGGCTGGTAGGATTTGTGGGTTTGCTGCTAAGTACAAGCAAATCGAAAATGTCGGATGTAGGGGCAGGTCTGAGACCCGCCCCTACGGAAAACAATCCCGCGAGATTTCTGTGGTTGTACTTAGTGCCAGTGCTTGTCGTCAGCAGCAGTGCTGCGCTGCTGTTTGGCACAGTGCTGGCAGCAGCAGGCGGGCTGAGCCGGATTGAGTTCTTTGTGCCCGGCGGCGCGACAACCTGCGCCGATGTGCGCGCCGATGTCTACTTTGACGGTTTTGCCTATACGACGAATGATTTTGCCAACCGCGACTACGGGCGCTTGGTGCTGGAAGACGGCGCGGGCAATACGCTTGCCAGCGTGGATGTGTTCAAGGATCTGGGGTCGCCGCCATCCAACCCGGCGGTTGACTTCACGCCGCTGTTCATGACCGGCATCACGCAGCGCCCGGTGCGGGCGACGCTGTACGATACCGATGGACCAGGTGGGGCGATTCTCGGTACGCTGGACGTGGTCGGTGCTGACCCTGGCGGCGCAACACCACTGTGCGCCGGTCTGCCCGGTGGTGGTGGCGGTGGTGGCAGCGGGAACAGTGCCGCTGAATCCGGGGTGCTGGTGTGTAATGATGACCGCGTGAACTGCGAACCGCAGGCGACGGCGATTCTCTACTGCCGTTCCAATGGAGTTCACGTTTACGGCGTGGATCGGGACAGCCAGGGGACGCTGGCATTTGTCGCAGCGTTTGCGGTGATTGACGCGCTGGGCGTACCGCCCGCCAACACGCTGCTCGCCAGCGGCAGTGGACCCGCCGGACCGGTGGCGCTGTATCGCCTGAGCAGCGGCGAGTTCCAGCTTGTCTCTGCCGACTTCGAGCCGGGCAAGACCTACAATTTCATCTGGGAAGGCTGTCCGCGCCCCCCCACCCCGTAGTATGCGCCCAAAATGAACATGGCAGGTCAACAAGGGGGTTAGCCCCCTTGTCTGGCAGGTCAATCAATCCTGTCGTTATCGCAGGCGCATAACCGGGTCTCACGATTGCTGTGCTAGCCCTGGTCCGCCGCACCTCGCTATTGTTCAGCGGAGGTCTTATCCGGTACACTGTGGCAAGACATCCGTTCGATCAGGGGCAGCCCCGGTAAACAGTCGTGAGACCCGAACAACTCGAAACACTCAGCGGTTCTGTCGAACGCATCACCTATCACAACGCCGACAACGGCTATACCGTGCTCAAACTGCTGCCGGACAAAAAACGCCTCGACGCGATGGCAAAAGATGGCACGGTGGCGGTGGTGGGCATCATGCCGGAACTGTCGCCGGGCGAAGCGGTGCAGTTCACCGGGCAGTGGGTCACCGATGCGCGTTATGGCAAGCAGTTCAAGGCGGAAACGGTCAAGCCGATCCAGCCGACCAGCAAACGCGGCATCACACAGTATCTCTCCAGCGGGATTGTGCGCGGCATTGGACCCAAAACGGCAGAACGGATTGTAGAGCACTTTGGCACCAAAACCCTCGACATCCTCAACCGCGAACCCTACCGCATTCATGAAGTGCCAGGGCTGAAAACCTCGCTGGCGGACGAACTGATCCGCGCCTGGGGCGAAACGCAGGGCATCCGCGAGACGATGATCTTCTTGCAGGGTTACGGCATCAGTTCGCGCACTGCCCGCCGCATCTTCGACACTTACGGCGAAGAAACCATCCCCAAATTGCAGGAAGACCCCTACCGCATGGCGGACGACATCTTCGGCATCGGTTTCATCAAGGCGGACACCATCGCGCGCAATATGGGCGTTGCGCTGGATGCGCCGGGACGACTGCGCGCCGGACTGAGCTATGCGCTGAACCGGCTGGCGCAGGATGGGCATACATTCGCCCCGCGTGAACTGCTGCTGAGCACCACGCTGGAACTGCTCGGCGTGGATGCGCGCGCGCAGTTAGAGACGATCCTGGCGCAGCAGATTTTCACCGGCGAACTGGAACGCGATACGCTGACGATCAACGGCGGCAGCGTCGAGGCGTATTATCTGCCGATGTTCTTTCGGGCGGAAACGGGCGCGGCAAAGCGGCTGAAGAAGCTGGCAGAGAGCACTTCCGCGCTGCAAAAGCGCGTCAGGAAAATGGACTGGGGCACGTTTTTGAGCGACCTCGCCGCCGAAAGCCGGGTATCGCTGACCGACCAGCAGCAGAGCGCGGTGCAGGCAGCGCTGAGCAGCAAAGTCAGTGTGCTGACCGGCGGACCCGGCACAGGCAAAACGACCACCCTGCGCATGGTCATCGAAGCGCTGGAAGCACTCGACGCCGAGTATCTGCTCGC
>DAOTWP010000204.1:0-14991 GCA_034435675.1 Anaerolineae bacterium | reverse complement strand
CCGCGACCTTGCACTGCCCACCAGCGGCATGTATATCATCGAAGTGCGCCCTGAAAAGTATCTGATGCAAGGGGCATACACGCTGGTCATCGACTCGACCCTGCCTTGAGCCGCTGTGCCCGCCGGAGGCAGCGGGCAGCATGCCGTAACAGGCAAAATAAACAGGGGCACGACGCACCGTGTCCCTGTATCGCTTTTAGCCGCTGTGATTCTGCGGAGGGTGACTCAGTCGCCCACAGCGCCGTTAGTTCAGTCGCCAGCGCCTGCCATTCCCGGTTCGGGCATCGGCAGCACGTCGGGCATCACGCTGGCACCGTGTTCGTAGACATCAATGCCCACCGCGTCCGCCTTTTCGGGCATACGCAGCACGCCCAGCGCCTTGATCGCTGCGAACATGAGGATGCTGGTCACGGTGGTCCACACCGTAATCGCGCCCACACCAACCACCTGCACAATCAGTTGATCCACGCCGCCGCCCATCAGCAGCCCCGCGCCCGTGCCGCCCAGCGCTTCGACCAGCGGACCATTGCCGAGGAAGCCCACTGCCAGCGTGCCCATTGCCCCGCACGCACCATGCACCGCGAAGGCGCCAACGGCATCGTCAATCTTGACCCGTTCGATGATGTCCGGCACAAACACGACCAGCACACCGCCCATCGTCCCGATCAGCAGCGCGCCCAGCGGATTCACCACCGCGCAGCCCGCCGTAATGCCAACCAGACCGCCCAGCGACCCGTTGAGGATCAAGCCCAGATGCCACTTGCCACCCTTGAAGATGTAGCCCACCGTCATCGCGGAGATAGCGCCAATACAGGCAGCAAGCGTGGTATTGACCGTCACCAGCCCCAGCGCGTTGGTATCAGTGGCAACCAGGGTTGAACCGACATTGAAGCCGTACCAGCCGAACCACAGAATAAACGTGCCCAGCGTCGCCATCATCAGGTTGGATGCTGCCGGGGGGCTGCCCCACACACGCCCCACCCGCGGACCAACAATCGCCGCGCCCATCAGGGCGATAATGCCGCCGACCATATGCACAATCGAACTTCCGGCAAAGTCAATATAGCCCGACTGGAACAGCCAGCCCGTGCCCCAGGTCCAGTAGACCACGACCGGGTAAACGATCAGCGCAACCAGCGCGCTGTAGAGGATTTTGCCGCGGAAATCGGTGCGCTCTGCCATCGCCCCGGTGGCAATTGTTGCAGCCGCCCCGGCGAATGCGAACTGGAAGAAGAACGCCGCGAAGATCAAGCCATCGCCCGCGCCTGTGCCGTCAATGCCACCCAGGGCAAGCTGCGGCAGGGGAATCAGCGGGCTGTCTGCCGCGCTGGGGGCAAAGGCAATCCCGTAACCGATCACGAAAAACACGATCCCCGTAATGCAGGCATCCATGAAATTTTCTGCCATTGAGTTCACACCGCCGGTTCCGCGAATGAACCCACCTTCGAGCATGGCAAAACCCGCCTGCATAAAGAAAACGAGGAAACCAGCCAGCAGCAGCCAGACCACGTTCAGATTGGTTTGAACAGTTTCGGCGGCAAGCGGCTCTGCATCCTGCGCAAGTCCTGTCGTCGTCAACAGTGCCAGCACCAGCGTGCCCACGCCGAGGGCAAGCAGGCGTCTGAACAGCCGATTATGCTTTCCGGTCATCATGTACATCCCTTCTGTCAATCGCGGTTGAGATAACTGCTCCTTTGATGGCAGAAGTGTAACTTTTGACCAATAGCGGCGTGCAGCGTAAGAAGCAACGAATTTTGCCGGGCAGGTTTGGTGAAAGCGGCTAACAGGCAGCCTGCCGGCGGCAGACAAGTACGCAGATAGCACAAAGACCCGCGAAAACCCTTGCACATTGCCGGGAATTCGTCAGGTCAGACTGGTCAACATATCCAAATGTGGTCAGCAATGGGGTACGTGAGTCGGCGCCAGATCGCCGGATTGCCCGTCAGAAGTTGGCGGGTTTCCATAAACAACGGGTATTCGGCACCGATTGTGCGGGGTAAAGCGCAGCATTATCTTGTAGACTTTGTGCAATCGTGCTGAGTGCAGGCTACCAACGCTTGTGCTGCGAAACATCTTTCTGGTAAAACCAGACATACGCCCGCTGGAAGTGCAGCATGTGCACCCCTTCCGGCACGTCCGGCAGTTCACCATATTCCAGTTCTAACTGCCACAAGTGTTCCACCAGCGCGCGCTTGTGCAGGTAATCACGTGCATCGTTGGTCAGCACCAGCAGCCGCGACCAACTGCCCTCTGCCAATTGGTCGCGCAGAATCTGCAACCACAGTTCATTATAGGTCAGCGTCAGCCGCAGCCCATGCCAGTTCTCAACAACCTGATAGATTTCGCCGCCCCGTGGTGCCTGCGTGGTATCATCCAGTGAAACCGCCATTCTACTACCCCCTACCGGCCACGCCGGTACTGAACATCAAGGCAGCAGCAATATGCGCTGCCAGGAGTCGATTCTGTTCTCAGTATAACGAATTGTTGATGAAGTGTAAAGTTAACGTTGTTTTAGCGTTGATGGTCAATACTTAGGCTGCGCCAGCAGTGGCAGCCCCCCGCGCGGACGCAGGGTAATCAGCGCATGCGGCTGCGGGCTGTGTCCCGGCAGGGGTTCCAGCCGGTAGCGCTGCACGGTCATCACCAGAATGATGACCGCTTCCAGCATGGCGAAGTGCGTGCCGACACAGCCGCGCGGACCCGCGCCGAACGGAAGGTAAGCATAACGCGGGATGCTGGCGCGGGCGTCCGGGGCAAAGCGTTCCGGCAGGAAGCAGTCGGGCTGCTCGAAGTAATGCGGGCTGCGGTGCAGGGCATAGGGGCTGATGACCAGCGTGCTGCCGGGAGCAATCGGGTATCCGGCGATTTCCAGCGGCGCGGTGGTCTGGCGTGAGGTTGCCCACGCGGGTGGGTAAAGGCGCAGCCCTTCCTTAAAGACCTGTTCGGTATAGGTCAGCAGGGCGACATCCGCCAGGGTGGGCGCGCGTTCACCCAGCACTGCCGCCGCTTCGTCTGCCATGCGCTGCTGCACGGCGGGGTGTGTCGCCACCAGCCAGAACGTCCACGAAAGCACATTCGCCGTTGTTTCGTGTCCGGCGAGGAACAGCGTCATCACCTCGTCACGCAGTTGGCGGTCAGTCATGCGACTGCCGTCCTCATCGCGTGCCGCCAGCAGCAGCGCCAGCAGATCCGCGCCTTGTTCCGCGTCGTCTGCCGGGGGGTGTGCCCGCCGCTGTTCGATGATGCCGTAAATTGTGCCGTTGAGCAGCGTGAGAATGCGTTTGCGCAGGCGGTTTTCCGGCGTGGGCACGAAATCGGGCATACGTAGCGCCGGGGGTTTGGCAATGCGCCTGCCGAGAATCTCCATGCCCCTGCCAACCGCCTCGCCCAGCGCGCCCTGCGCGTCCCACAAATCCGCACCGAACAACGCCCGCGCCACGATGTTCATCGTCAAGCCCATCATGTCCGCGTTGATGTCGCGCCGGGGTGCACATGCCCAGTTTTCGAGCATCCGGGCGGTATCGTCTACCATAATGCCGGCGTAGCTTTCCACGCGCGTGCTGTGCAGGGCAGGCTGAATCAGGCGGCGCTGGCGGTCATGCAGCGTCCCCTCGCTGGTCAGCAGCCCGTCGCCAAATGCGGGATAGGTGTTGTTGCGCAGCGCGGGACCCTTGCGCACGCTGGCATGGTCCTTGACCAGCACCTGCTGAATCGTGTCGGGACTGTTGAGCAGATAAACAGCGCGTGTGGGCACTTTGATATAGACCAGCGGATCGGCGTATTCGCGGCTGAGTTTCGCCAGAAAGCCGAGCGTATCAGACATCAGCGGGCGCAGGTTGCCCAGCAGCGGGTCGCCGGCTGGACCGGGGGGATAGTGTTCGGGCATGGGCTTCTGCTTTTCAGTGGGTGGATTACGTCTCGTCTTCAAATTCCACGCGGGCGTAGACCTCCGCCAGCGCCAGCGTGCAGCCGATGGTGGGCAGGTCGAGCGATGCGTCCAAGCCGTTCACCGCGCCCAGCAGCCACTGTCCATCTGGCTGCCGCACAAAGCGCTCGATATGCGGGCGATCCTGCGCGATCAGGAGGTATTCTTGCAGGCTCTCCAGTTGGAAGTACTCGCGTGCCTTGGCTCCGCGATCGTAATCGGCGGTTGATGGCGAGAGCACTTCGATAATCACGGTAGGATTGAGCAGTGCTGGCGGATTGTCCTGACTGAACTCCGGTTTGCCGCAGACGATTTTGATGTCCGGGTAGAAATAGCTGCGGTAACTGGCGACCTTAACCCGTAAATCACTGGTACGGATGATACAGGGACCGTTTCTCAGTTGACTCCCAATGCTGATAAACGTGTTCGAGACGATGGCGTCATGATCGGGACTCGCGCCCGACATCGCCAGAATCTCGCCGCGATAGAATTCGTGCTTGGTCGCGCTGGCGCTTTCCAGCGCGAGGTATTCCGCTTGGGTGAATTTCGTTTCCCGCAGGGCGGACATTAACCACACCTTTCTCTGTGCGCCGGACACTGCCAGGCGCTGCCGGGCACCTGCCTTTAGTGTACACGCAGGCACGCCAGCGCGAAATAGTCCAGCGCAGGAGATACCGGCACACCAGCGCCGCCAATCCCGCCCGCTGGCAGGAGACTGCGCACTTCGCCGGTGAATCAATGACCGTCTACCCCAAATGGGGTCAGCGCCCGGCGTAGAACACGGCGCGCAGGGTTTCGCCGCGCTTGAGCTTCAGCAGCGGGTAAGAGTCGCCTTCGTCGGGGGTGCTGAGGGGCATGCTGCTGTCCAGCGGCACAAGGCGCGTGCTGGTCAGCCCATAAAGCGGGGCATCCGCGCGGTACAGCCGTGCCGCGACAGGCGCGCCGCGCAGGGCGATTTTGTCGCCGCTGGTGTTCACGCCGCTCAGCGAGAGCGCCCCCACCGGCACTCGTTTGGCATAGCCGCTGCTGCTGGCAATCAACACCTCGGCGCTGCGAGTCTGTTCCGCGCCGAGCGTGAACGCGCCAATCACCCTGCCGTCCCCGCTGAGGCGCAGCGCCCGCTGTTCGCCCAGTTCCAGGTCGCTGACCAGCAGGCGTGCCGCGCGCCCCGCGCCACCGATGACCAGCACTTCCCGCGCACCGGTCAGCCCCAGCAGCGCTGCCGGGTAGCCGCGTGTGCCCTGGGCGCTGCGCCGCCGGGGAAGCTGGTAAGGCACTGCCTGCGCCAGCCGCGCGCTGAACTGTGACCCCGTGAAGCGCTGGGCATAGCCGTTGGTGGTCAGCAGCAGGGCGTCTTCAGCATCCGCCAGCGCCGACCAGTGCCCCAGCGCGCAGACAGTCTCCTTGCCGAAGGCGTCGCTCTGGAAACCTTCGATTTCTGCCAGCTTCAGCCCGTTAGCATACAGATCCGCCAGATCGCGCACGGGGCGGCGGAACACGCGGTACTCGGTGGTCAGCAGCAGCGCGTAGTCGTCCGGCAGGAAAACGTCTGCTGCCGCTGTGTCTGCGTAATGGGTGCTTTTTGCGGCGTTCAGCGCTCCAGCGATCAGCTCGCCTGCGCTGGTGCTGACCAGCAGCACATGCGCGCCTGCGCCCTGTGCGCTTTCGCCCTCGCGCACCTGGATCAGCTTCTTGATCAGGTCGAAGTCCACGACAGGCACACCGCCCTGATCGCTGGCGTTCAGGCGTGCGCTGCCGGTCATTTCTGCCGCGTGGTAGGCTTTGAGCGCGGACTGCCCGGTTTCGATTTCGTGCGCCAGAATGCCCAGCCCGGCGGTCACACTGCTGAAGGCATCCACCGCGCGCACCTTGTCCGCCCCGAAACGCGCTTGCAGCAGGTCAATAAACGCCGGAATCAGTGACGAACCGCCGGTGCGGATCACCGCGTCAATCTGTTCCGGCTTCAGCCCGGCGTCTGCCAGCACCTCGTCCAGCCGTGCCGCAATCGCGCGCACATCGCCGCGAATCAGCTTCTCGAACTCCGCGCGGGTCAGCCGTTCGCGCACGATGAAGCCGGGACCGTCGAACTTCATCAGCGTGCCAGGCTGGTCGGACACCTGCCGCTTGGACGCTTCTGCCAGGTCGAACATCTTCAGCGCGTAATTGCTGGTAATCAGCGCCAGCAGCGCGCGAATTTTCAGCGGTTCGCTGGCGGTGCGTTCCATGCGGCGGATAGCGTCCAGCCGTTCGGGGCGCTGCAAGCTGAGCAGATCCTGCCAGTTAGCGAACGCCTCGTAGTAGCTGCTGGGCACGGGCAGTGTCTGGCGGGCGTCGCGGTAATGCCCGCCTTCGCCAAAGTGCGGCGGGAACTTGGCGCGGGTGATCTTCTGGTCGAACACGTCCCCCGCGATGGCGATGCCGCCGTTCGCCAGCACACGCCGGGTGCGCGGGTTGCCCACACGCAGCACGCTGATGTCCAGTGTACCGCCGCCGAAGTCGAAGATCAGCACGTTCTGTTCGCCGTCAATCTGCGTTTCATAGTAGTAGGCAGCGGCAATCGGCTCGTATTGCAGGTAGACAGTTTTGTAGCCCGCGCGGAAGGCGGCTTGCAGCAGGCGTTCCTGTGCCAGCGTGTTTTCCTCTTCCTTTTCGCTGTAGCGCACCGGGCGACCCAGCACAATGCTGTCAACCGGCTGGTTGAGTTCCAGCTCGGCACGGGTGCGGGTGACATACAGGTAAGTGGCGATGATGTCTTCCAGAAAGTAGTAATGCGATCCGACGATGGTCCCCAGATAATGCGCCGAGGGCAGCCCCATCTTGAACGAGAGGAACAGCCTGCCGGGGGCGAACACGTCGCGTTCAACATAGACATCGCGGATGAACGACAGGTCGGCAAAGGTCAGTTCGATTTCGCCCACACGGACATATTCGAGTTTAGTAGGACGGTTGAGGTTCTGCGCATAGTAGGTGTCGATGGCGTCGCGTCCGATATGCACGCCCCGGTCATTGGTGATATACAGCGCGCTGCGGGCAACATGCGGGTTGGCGCTGCTGGGGTCGAGGGGAATCATGCGCAGGTGTTTGCCGTCAAACTGCGCTATGCCGGAGTTGGTCGTGCCAAAATCCATGCCAATGATCATGACCACCGCTCCTGTTCTAGCCTGTTGGGTACGGGGTGCTGCGGGATTCAGGAGTGTACAAGAGGTCACGACGGATTGCAAGGGCATGTGCGCCGTGCAACAGGAGAATCGCCGCACATAAAAAGACGATCATTGACCGCAAAGGCGCAAAGGACACAATAGCATTGGGAATAGAGTGGTACATCTCTTAGCGCGCTTGGTGCCGCTGCGGTTCAGAATCGTTTTGGGGTTCAACGCGGACAGAAACGACCAGCCTTTGCCTCACAATTGCCAGCAGCCCTGCCTGCCGGTATAATGCTGAGCGTAAGTCTAGCACATCCGTTCAACAACAGAGTATCGGAATAATGGCGAAATTGCGCAGCAAATACGTCTGCTCGAACTGTAATTACCAGGCGCTCAAGGGCTTCGGGCGCTGCCCCAACTGCGGGCAGTACAACACGATGGCAGAGGTGGTCGAGGAAGCGCCGCGCAAAGCCGCCAGCAGCGCCAGCGCCCCCGCCAGCACGCGCCAGTTTGCCGGGGTGCCGCGCAGCAAACCACAGCGGCTGGGCGAGATCAGTTCGGATGTCGGGCAGCGGCTGCACCTGCCGGTCGAGGAGTTCAGCCGTGTGCTGGGCGGCGGCATCGTGCCCGGCAGCATCGTCCTCATCGGCGGGGAGCCTGGTGTCGGCAAGAGTACGTTAACGCTGGAAATAAGTGCCCTGATTGCCAACACGATTGGCACGGTGCTGTATGTCAGCGGCGAAGAATCGGCGCAGCAGATCAAGATGCGCGCGGACCGGCTGGGCTTGCAGGCGGAACATCTCTATCTGGTGACCGAAACCAACCTCGAAACGATCTTCGAACAGGTCAACATGCTCAGCCCGGTCGTGCTGATTATCGACTCGATTCAGACGGTCTACAGCCCTGACCTTGAATCGTCGCCGGGGCTGGTCAGCCAGGTGCGCGAGTGCGCCAGCCGCCTGCAAGCGCTGGCAAAATCCAGCGGCGTGACGGTGTTCCTCATCGGGCATGTGACCAAAGAAGGCAGCATCGCCGGTCCGCGTGTGCTGGAACATATCGTGGATACCGTGTTGTATCTGGAAGGCGACCCGTTCCAGGCGTTCCGGCTGCTGCGCAGTGTCAAGAACCGTTTCGGCGCGACCAGCGAGGTCGGCGTCTTCGAGATGCAGCAGGGCGGCATGGTCGAGGTGCCCAACCCGTCCGAGGCGTTTCTGGCGGAACGGGTGGTCAACGCGCCGGGGTCGGCAATCGCGATCATGCTGGAAGGCACACGCCCGCTGCTGGTGGAGATGCAGGCGCTGACCAGCCCGACCAGCTTTGGCAACGCGCGGCGCACGCCCAACGGTGTGGATATGAACCGCCTGCTGCTGGTCAGCGCGGTGCTGAGCAAGCGCATGGGGCTGAAGCTGCACGAGCAGGATATTTTCGTCAACGTGATTGGCGGCATCCGCGTCAGCGAACCTGCGTCCGATCTGGCGATGGCGGTAGCGATGGCGTCGAGCTACTTCGACAAGGCAGTTCCGGCGGATGTGGCGCTGGTCGGCGAGATCGGCTTGAGCGGCGAACTGCGCGCGGTGGGGCAGCTTACCGCGCGGCTGAACGAGGCGGCAAAACTGGGCTTCAAGCGCGCTGTCGTGCCCAAAATGCGCCGCAAGCCGGACGACATCCCTGCCGGGCTGCGGCTGGTGGAGGCGCGCAGCATTGCCGAAGCGCTGGCGGCGCTGCTGCCGCGGGAGTAGAATCTTGGTTAAATGGTGAGGAATCCCGGCAATGCGTGTCAAACAGGTCAGCGTTCGCAACTTCAAGCGGCTTGAAAGCCTTGATACCGTTCTACGCCACTTCGATTGCCTTGTAGGTGCAAACAACAGCGGAAAATCTACCCTGTTACAGGCGCTGGCATTGTTTGATTTCTGCGTACAAAATTGTCTTAGTCGGAAAAATGGCAGTGATCAGATTGAACTCAAGCATCGTTCAATCGCGCCAGAAGAATTTTATGTACTGCCTGTATCAACTCCGACAGATTTGTGGACGAATCGCCGTACTCTGCTGCGCAAACAGCATATTAAAATCGAAATTACCATAACCTTTGATGATGAACACGATCATAGTGTGACTACGAGTATTGACCTCAACTATAATCGTTTCGCGCTTCAGGTGGATACGCAGGATGCTTCGCAGCAATGGCTTCAGGAGTTGCAGCAGTTTCGCATTGCCTATTTACCGGTGTATTCCTCGTTTTTACCCAGAGAAGAACGGCGTACCCGTGCGGTGATTGAAGATGAACTTGCGCGCGGGCGTGTCAACAGCGTCATCCGTAACCTGCTGCTCGACCTGAAAGATCAAGCCCAGCACGAATCCCTAATCGCGATTCTGCAACGCAGCTTTCCCGATCTACGCGATGTGAATATTCAATTCGACGAAATCAGCGACCGGCATATCTCGGTGACATATCAGGAACAGGGACGCCCAAAAGAGTTTGATGTTTTCTCGGCAGGCAGTGGCTTTCAGCAGTTCGTCTATCTCTTTGGCTTTATCCTTTTGCGCCGCCCAACGCTTATCCTGCTGGATGAACCCGATGTGCATTTGCATGGGAAGCTGCAAAGCGCCCTGCTCAGTGAGTTGAAGAGCCTGGTAGAACAGGGCAAACAGATTCTGTTTGCGACACATTCCGGTGACCTGATCCGGCAGATGAGTCCAGAGGATATTCTCGTTCTCGAGGAAGGGACTGCAAAACGACTGCAGGTGAATTTTGATGTCTACGATGCGCTGACATCGCTGGGTTCCGTCGAAATCACGCAGCTGCCAATCATTCAGGCGTATCGTCGAATTGTCGTTGTAGAAAATGAAACCGACTGGAATCTGCTTTCCCTTTTTCTTGCCAGGATTCTGACAGAACCTGTGTGGACGCAGGTTGAACGGCGGCTGGCGGTCGTCTATTCATTTGGCAACCCCTGGAAGCAGGATATGGCACGTCTGCAAAAGCAGATACAACAAATGATTTCTGCGCAGGGGCAAACACCGCAGCTTTTTGTCATTGCTGATCGCGACTACCATCCAGATTTGATAGCGCTGCGCCAATCACTACCGACTGCGCATATCCAATGGCATATCTGGGAACGGACTGAAATTGAGAACTACCTACTGTCGTATACGGCTGTGCGACGCCTGCTGATTAACAGCGAAAATGAGACACTTTTTGACCTGCTGCTGAAACAGGAATTCGATGCACTGCTTCAGGCTTCACGTGACGACGCTAACGATAAGCTTGTAAAAGCGTTTCAGGAATACGGGCGAAGCCTGAAAGCGCAATGGGATGTCGCGGCACTGTCCAGCAAAGCGCGCGAATACCTGAACAATCACTGGGATAATGAGCGACTGTACCTGGCAGATGCTAAGGAACGTGTCTTGCCAGGACTCAAGCAGTGGGCGCAAAGGCAGGGATTAGGGCAGTTCTCAGACAGGAAATTGGCGGAGTCGCTATTCGGTGACGAACTCCCTGAGGAAGTTCATCAACTGGCAGCTCGAATCACACAGTTCGCTGGCATTGCACATTCCTGAAGTCCCTCCTACGGCAGCGGCGGCGGGGGCAGCGGCTGTTGGGGCGTAATCCCCATGCCCTGCAAACTGCCAACCAGACTCAACCACAGCGACACCTGCGCCATGTAACTCGCCGGGTAGGGCTTGTGATGATCCAGCCACCAGATCGCCAGCCCAATCTGCGCGCTGGCGGCGTGGAAGGCGAGGATTTCCAGCGGAACAGGCACGGTTGAGACCTGCACGGCAGCACGAATGCCCCGCATGGCGTGTTCTGCCATATGATGCCGCAAACGTTCAATCACCGTCTGCGTGCCCCGGCTGGAAAACAGGATGCGGTACAGGTCCTCGTGCGCCTCGATGTGCTCATATAACACGCGCACCGGCGAATAACCGCTGATCCAACCCTGCGGCGAAAGCGGCGCGGTCTGCTGCACCAGGTCTTCATACAGCGTATTGAGGCAGTCGGTCAGCAGTTCCTCTTTGTCGCGGTAATGGCGGTAAAACGTCACGCGCGCCGCGTCTGCCTCGCTGGCAATCTCCTGAATAGAAATCGCGTCATACCCCTTGCGCAGAATCAGTCGGATAAACGCCGCTTGCAGCCCTTTGCGCGTTTTGCGCACGCGCGGATCATCCAGATTTATACCCATAGTGCAACACCTGTTACATAAGTTTCACGCCGAACAAGCTGCCTGTTGACGAATACAGAATGCGACTTATGATACGGATTGTATCAGTGATACAAAGTGTATCACAAGTGACGGTTCGTATCATCCACATGGCGTGGATAACCCTGATCTGTATTCAACTGCTGTGAGGGACAGACATCATGCGTAAGAATTTGCTGATCGCCGTCGGGGTGATCGTCGCCGTTGTCGCTGTAGGGGCAGTGCTATTCTTCAGCTACATCGGCAGCTTAACCGCGCCCAAGCCGCTGGAAATCAGCTATGCCACCGTGCAGACCAGTATGCCCGCAGGCGCTGGCTGTGCGGGCGGCAGCGACGAAAGTAGCGGGGTCGCCAAAGAGATCCTCAATCTGGATAGCGACTATATCTACGTTGCCGGGGGCAGCAACCCGATGCCCGACGATGTGTGGGCAGACTTCAGCTTCAGGCTGCCGATTCTGAAGAACTCCACGCGCAATCTGCTGTTCGATGGCTCGTGCTTCTTCCGTTCACCTGATGTTCCGGCGACCTGCACCGGGGATGACTGCTTTATCATTGAGGACATCTCCGGCTACAGTTGGCTGCGGCTGACTGCCGTTGTTGGACAGTCCTGCTACCCCGATGCATCCGGCTGCTCCGGCGATGTGGTCAATTCAGGTTATGTCAGCGTCAACACCATCGCCAAATGTCACCGCATAGTTTATGACGGTCCAGTGATCTATGAATTGTCTGACGGGCAGGGCAACGCCTATGTGATGCACGCGACGGCAACCGGCACGCCCGACCTGACCGGTCCCCAACTGCCGGACGGCTGGACGCTGCGCGCGGTGCAGCTTGACGAACCGCTGGAACTGCTGCCGTTCGGCGGCGGCGACAACTGTTACTACAATGTCGTGCGCGATAACCTGGTGCAAAGCTATCACCAGTACCGTTACAGCGCTGCGCAGTATCCGCCAGAGGTGTCCCAGCCGGAGTCATAGGCGGCGCGTGAGGTAGCTAAAGACCCCGTTCCTGCCACAGGTCGAAAGGCGCTTCCGGGGTCGCCGCTACCAGACGCCAGCGCCACCGGGAATCAAAAAGAGGGCACGGTGCCCTCTTATTGTGATCCTGTGTGCAGCGCGTGCGCGGGTGGGCTACACCGTGCCGTGTTCGCTGGTTTCAAGCTCTGGCTGTCCGGTCAGGTCGAAGAAGTCGAGGCTGTTTGCCATGTCTTCCACACGGTCCATTTCCAGCGTGATCGTCGGGCGCATGATCGGCAGCGCGCGAATCCGCCGGAGAATATGGCGGTAATTGAGCACGCCGTCGCGCAGCCCATGATGCACATCAATTTTGCCATTGTTGTTGTTGACGTGCGTATGCACCAGCCAGGGATGCAGCACCGCCAACCAGTCCTCAAACGTAAACTGCTCGTCGGTGAACAGATGCGCGTGCCCCACATCGAGGCAGTAGCGCAGACTGGGATGATCTACCGTTTGCAGCACATCGCCCAGGATATGCGGGTCAAACTCCCACATGTTTTCCATTGCCACAATCACGCCGTGACGGTAAGCGTAATCGGCGATTTCGCCCCAGAAATCCACATTGCGCTGGTGCCAGCCCTGCCGGTATTCGATATTGTGGATGGCGGCGATAAAGTTGGCGTGGAAGACTATGATCCCGGCTTCGAGCGTTTCGGCAATGCGAATGGCGTGCTTGTAGCGGCTTTCGCAGACCATGTTGATGCGCTTATCGGGACTGCCGGGTGCCATATCCATGAAGGGACCATGCAGCGTGAGCGGACCACGGATCGGGCGCAGCAGCGCCCTATAGCGTTCGATTTCGTCTTCGCAGTTGCCGTCCAGCACATCGGGAAAGGCAAAAGCCATGACTTCGATGCCTAAATCATGGTCCAATGCCAATTGCACGCAGGCTTCTACGTTATTCCGATTAGCACTCAACAAGATCCGATCCGTCACGATGCCCTCATGTGTCGTGGTACATAACAAACTTCCAACAGAACGTTACTTTAGTTTACAACAGGGTCTTGCGGAATAGTTATATAAGTTCTGTTACAGCACAGTATGAAGCACGTTAGCGTTCTATCACCCTGCCTGCACATGCTGCTGCACGCTGCCCCTGAAGCATAGTACGCCATTGTGCCGCAGAAGCGATCTACAGGCGAGTGATTTTTACACAGTTTTTGCAACTGCCGTTGTGAGAAGTTGAACCAACACTCGCATCGCAGTGCCGAAAGTACAGTTACAGTACTCATCGCATTCCTCTCAGGAGCCATTTGCCGCAACGCTCACGGCAGCGTGATCGCACGTCTGCTATTTATCATAGCCTATGTGGGCAACGCACCGGAATCAACTGGTCACCCCCTCCCTACTCCACACGGGTGACTGCCTGCGGCACAAGGTCAACATTGCTCGACCAGTTGCCGCCCAGATCCAGCGCCCACACGGCGAATTCATAGGTATTGCCGGGGCTGCCCGTGTACGGCGCATCCGTGCGCGCGGTGTCCAGCCAGGGCTGCCAGTCGCCGCCGTTGACGCGCACCCAGATGATATAGCGCGTGATGCCGCTGTCATCGCGCCCGCGCCAGGACACGGCAAATGTCGGCGGGCTGACCGGCGGCAGGGGCAGCACGGTGGCTTCCGGCGGAGTATCGTCCAGCGCGGGGTCGGTGGTTGGGCGCGGCAGCACCACCGGCGCGGATGTTGCTGTGGGCGCGGCGAGTGTCTCGGCGGGCGTTTCCAGCCCCAGCAGTGCGGGATTCAGCGGTGCGCCGCCGGTCTGCTCCACCAGGACAAACGGCGCGCCCCCAATGCCGGAAACCTCGCCCGGCGGCAGTCCCGGCAGGTCATCGCGCACAGCGGGCGGCAGGGTAATGCGGTACAGACCGGCGGCGTCGGGCGTGAGCCGGTACTCCGTCTCCATGCCGTAGAGCTGTGCTGAGGTCCCGCTGGCGGGCAAATCCAGCACCAGCGGTTCGAGGCTGGCATTCCACAGCACATACAGGCGTTCGCCCGTTACCCGGCGCTCAAAGGCGATCACCGTCGCCCGCGCCTGCACGTCCAGCACGGTGCCTGCTTCAAACGGCGCGGTCCCGAACAGGCTCGCCAGCAGGCGGAATGCCTGTGCCGCCGGGCGCGGCGTGCCGGGCAGCGGGTGCTGGTTGAAACACGCTGCCGTGCGCTCGTTGCGGAACAGTCCGTGCGCATCCCCGGCGCAGATGGCGAGCTGCGCGCACAGGTCGCCGTTATGGGGTGGGAAAGTCGTGCCGCCGGGCTGGTTGCCACAGTCGTCGTACAACTGGTGGAAAAAGACGACATCCGCGCCCGCTGCCCACGCATACGCCGTACTCTGGATCATGAAGTTCGCCGCCTGCTGCTCAGTGGCGCGCAGTGCCCGTGATGCCGGGTCAAGCACCGCCCAGGTTGGACCGGGGTAATCGTCCCACACGGGCACACCGCTTTCATTGATCCACACGGGTTTGTCCAGCCCGTAGCGCCGCAGCACTGCCCGCGCGCGGTTGATAATCAATGCTGTGCGCCGCGCATAGCTGTAACTGTGCAGCGGCAGGATGTCAAAGTACCAGTTGTTCGCCACCCGCCCCGAATCGCCCGCCAGCACTGCCAGCGTTGCGTCCAGCCAATCGTTCTGGTCGGGGTTGCCATACGCCAGCCCGCCAAACAGCACGCGCGCGCTGGGGTCTGCCAGCCTGACGACGAGATAGGTCACT